>CAYVWO010000399.1:0-2373 GCA_964455495.1 uncultured Tessaracoccus sp. | reverse complement strand
ACGAGCTCTCGGGCGGCCAGCAGCAGCGCGTCGGCGTCGCCCGCGCGCTCGTCGGCAACCCCGACATCCTGATTGCCGACGAGCCCACCGGCCAGTTGGACTCGGACACCGCCGCCACCATCATGGACCTGATCGTGGAGCTCACCCATGAGCGCGGCCTCGCCTCCGTCGTCTCGACGCACGACCCGCTGCTGATCCAGCGCGCCGACCGCGTCGTCCGCCTCCTCGACGGCGCCATCGCCCCTTGAACCGTGCTCAAGCACCTAGCCCTCGCGCGCGGCCCTGGCGGCGAACAGGCGCGCCATCAGCATGGGTCGCGTGGTGACGCCGGCGCGCTGCATGAGCCTGCCGAGGCGCTTCTTGAAGCCGGACTCCGACATGCCAAGCCTCGCGGCCATGACCTCGACGGCGTGGCCCTCCAGCACGAGCTCGACGATCCGCTCGTCCTTCTCATCGACGATGATGCCCTCGTAGACGCCCGGGCCGACCCACCCGGTCAGCGGCTCGTCGAGCAGCGCGGCGATGGCCGAGGGGCTGCTCACCGACAGCCCTTCGGCGGCGGTCTTGAGCGCGTGGCGCAGGTGCGCGGCGGGGGCGTCCTTGTACAGGTAGCCGCTGGCTCCAGCCTTCAGCGAATCGGTGATCCTGCTGTCGGGGAACGCCGTGATCATCAGCACGCGTGGCCGGTGCGCGCCCTCGCGCAGCCGGCGGCACGACTCCGCCGCGGTCGGCCCCGGCATGGCGACGTCGAGCAGCCACACGTCGATCGGACCGGCGAGGGCGAACGCCTCCTCGCGGGTACCCGCGAGGCCGACGACCTCCAGCTCGGGGTCGAGGGCGACGATGCTTGCCAGGCCGTTGAGCGCGAGGGGTTCGTCGTCGCAGATGGCGACTCGGATCACCGGGCACCACCCCGCGCGGGGAGGGGAAGGCTCGCGGTGCACACCCACACGTCGCCGAGGCGGGACGACTCGGCTCGCCCGCCCACGACCTCGGCGTGCTGGCGCAGGGCGAGCAGCCCCATCGAGTCGCGGCTCCGGGGCGGCCGCTCCGCGACGTGGTTGGAGATCAGTAGGTCCAGCTGGCCGGCGGCGCGCTCCGCGGCGACGACGACAGGCTCGTCGTGGTCGGCGTGCCGCGCGGCGTTGCAGAGCGCCTCCGCGACGATGCGGCCCGACGCCTGGTCTACCCCGTCGGGCAGCCCGGCCAACGCCCGCGCCGCTCCGGGGGCGAGCTGGACCCGTCCCCCACGGCCGGCGATCAGCTCCGTGCCCTGTGCGAGGGCCTGCGGGGCGCGAACCGCGGGCGAAACGAAGGTGCTGTCCTCGCCCCGGAGCACCGCGGTGATGCTCCGCAGCGACGAGTTCGCCAGCCGGGCGCGCTCGACCAGCTCAACGACCGCGGGGTCCTTGTCCGGCAGCGCCTCCGCGGCCATGACGAGCGCCGAGAGGTTGCCCGCGACGAAGTCGTGCAGATCTGTGGCCACCTCTAGCTGGCGCTTCCGGTGCCTGGCCTCGACCCTCGCGGCCTCCGCCACCGCCAAGCTGCGCGTCCCGAGGCCGAGCACCCAGACGATCAGGTAGAACAGAACCGCGCCCGCCACCACGAGGAACGGGACATCGTCGGCGCGCTGAAGCATCGAGTAGGTCAGCGCGCCGCCCAGTGTCGCCGTCCCCACGACCGCGAGCGGCATCCGCCCGAGGCGGACGGCGAGCACCACGCCGCAGGCCGCGATGTAGTGGGACATCCCGATGCCGTCGGCGTCCACCACGAGCCCGCCGAACGCGGCCACGATCAGCAGCGCGAAACCGAGTAGCGGCGCACGGATCATGGACAGCAGCAGCACGAAGGTGAGCGAGTCCCAGAGGAGCACCCGCAACTCCGCGTTGTCGTAGAACAGGCCGATGACGGAGACGAGCAGGAAGATGAAGCCCAGGGCATACTCCACCCAGCCGAGAACGGGGACCCAGCGGCTTCGCATTCGACGAATGTACTAGACCCTGCCAGGCCGCCGCCCGCTCGCCTTGCCTAACCACTCCACGCATCATCGTGGCTGCATCCGTTCACTTTGAGCTGCGATCGGCGTCAACGTGCGCGTCAGAGTCAGTATGTTGACTCTGACGTTCACGTTGTCCTTCTCGACCACACAGACCGAACGTTTGCAGCCACGTCGACGTGCTGGGCGTCGCGGGCGGCCCTGGCCGCGTAAAGCTTTGCCATCAGCAGGGGGCGAGTGGTCACCCCCGCGCGTTGCATCAGCTTGCCAAGACGCTTCTTCAGGCCGGAGTCCGACATCTCCATCATTTCGGCCATGACCTCAGCCGGATGCCCGTCGAGCACCAGTTCGACCAGCCGCTCGTCCACCTCGTCTCG
>CAYVWO010000398.1:0-2404 GCA_964455495.1 uncultured Tessaracoccus sp. | reverse complement strand
GGTGGTGAGCGGCGCACGCACCGGCTGGACGAACTGCAGCACGGTGGGGTGCCTGAGGATGGTGAACCGCGAGACAATCTCGTCACGCAGGGTGAGCACTGACGCCTTGGGATGCCTCGCCAGCTCGAGCGCCCGGGGATGAAGCTTGTTCGTCACCCCGAGGATCGGCGCGTCGATCTGTAGCATCCCCACCCGATATCCGTGGTCGAGCAGAATCTCTATCTCGTTGCACGACAGCGTCGAGTTCCCGCCGGGGAACCGGTAGTCGGTGCCGTAGAGGATGTCCACATGGCTCGCCTCGTGCGCGGTGCCGCGCGGGCGCAGCATGTCGGTGGGCGTCGAGAACGGCCGAGGGCTGACGGACGGGTCGGGGAACCGGAGGGAGCCCGTCGCCGCCGCTGCCGCGTGCCAGTGCCGATACGACTCCGCATACCAGCGCCTCCTCGGATCTATGTAGCCTCGCTGGAGCTCCCCGGATGTCAGCGACCCCGGACGGATCCGCAGCATCGCCACCGGGGCCCTCCCGACGGTGGTGATCGCCCGGCCCGACCATGCCGCGAGGCGATCATGCATCTCGCCGTCTGCAGCACGGTTGATCTCGTCCCAGGGACCAACTTGCTCCAACGCCGACCGCCGCACCATAAGGGAGGAGTAGCTCGACTGAGCGAAAATCGGGCGCTCGTTAATCCGGGCAAAGGTGAGGTGGGGAGTTGCCCTCGTCTGGAGCGTCATGTTGGCGCACTCGTCCGGATGGGCCTCGAGGTGCGCGACCTGAATCTCGATCTTCCGAGGATGCGACCAGTCGTCGTCGTCGTGGACCGTGATGTATTCGCCGTGGGCGTACTGGGCGACGGCGATGTTGCGGGCCCGATAGGTCCCGCCGTTGGTCGGGAGATGGATGACGCGGATGCGGTCGTCTCGGGAGGCGACCTCGTCGAGCAGGCGGGCGCCGTCGGCGTGCGAAGCGTCGTCCATGATCAGGATCTCCAACGCCTGATAGGACTGGGCCCGAAGGCATTCCACAGCGGTGAGTACTCGCGAGTCAGGGTTGTGTGCGGGGAGGATCACCGTGACGAGCGGGCCACCGTCGACCATGCTCGATGACGCGCAGACGATCCGGTCCATGGGGTCCTCTGGTCCCGGCGCCAAGCCGATAGGTTCGAGCCGGTCCCAGTCGAGCAACTTGTTCACGACGCTCAGCCACGCGGAGACGGCCGACGGTTCGGCTTCGGCAGCGAAGGGGTTCGACGCGTTGGCCGCGAGGAGGTACGGCTGGGCGAGGTCGAGTGTCCGAAGCTCCAACGCGTCGAGGAAGGTGTCAAGCTCGTCACCCCTCCCTGCTGCGACCAGCGCCTCGACGAAGTTCCATCGGTAGATCGCAGCCACCTTGTCGGCCGGCTTGGTCTCGAACATGGCCTCGAACATGACCGTCGCGTCGAAGGCGTCTGTGGGGCGTCTGGCCTGGTTGGCCAGGAGGCAGCAGAGGTTGAGGTAGTGGGTGGGATGGGCGTCCTTGAGAAGCGTGCGCAGCTCTGCGGTGCGCCCCCGCGCGTGCAGAGTCTTGACTACCTGGATGTATTCATCGGCGGTGTACTTATCCCCAGAAGCGGCTCGGGCCAGGACATCGTGGGTTGTCGTGAGCCCGTTGCGTCGCGCGAAGGTGTAGAGCGATCCAGCGCGGCGCTGGTACTCAACCGGTACGCCGATGGAGCTGGTTGGGCTCACCTGAGTCGACCGGGGGTCGAGGGGCCGCCCGGTTGGCTCGCTTCCTCGATGCTCCTGCGGACCGCGGCGAGGGCCTCCTCCTGCTCGACGAAGCGTCGCGACAGCCAGTCGAACCGGGCGGCCGTCTCCGACACCCGGCGCTCCTGGTCGGAGGTGAACCTGGCCGGCGCGGACTCTGGCTTGAGGATGTCCTCGATCGCCGCGACGCGCTTCCCAGCCTTGTCGAGGCTTTCGACGGCGGCCTTGAGTTGACTGAGGAGCTGGACGTCGACCGTCGCCCGCGCGTCGGAGGACAGACGCTTTTGCACCTCGCCCAACCGGCTCTCGGCGCGCTTAGCGGCCGTCTGCGTGCGGTCGGCCAGGAGGAGTTGTTTGCGTTCGACAGAGATCATGACCCCGATGCCGCAGATCATGATGAGCCCGAGCAACAACGACTCGGCATCCTTGCGAACGACGGCGAGAACGGCCAGCGCAAGGAGCGCCGCCAGCGCGACGCCCCCCAGGATCGTTGACTTCGGTGACAGCAACTTCATCTTCGAGGCGCTCCTAGCCAATCCGTTTCGAACTTCTACAGCTTGTCGAGGACGATATCAAAGACCGCCGTCGAGTGAGACGGTAGGTTCTGCGCATGAGCGCTGCCCTCGACGAGACCCCGAGCGCGGCCGCGCACAAGTCGGCC
>CAYVWO010000397.1:0-2409 GCA_964455495.1 uncultured Tessaracoccus sp. | reverse complement strand
GGTGCGAGTTCCCCAACCTCGACAACGACGATCCCGAGCACGCGCACGCGAGCCCGCGTCGCCTGTTCAAGGAACTCGACGAAGACGGCGAGGTGTTGTTCGCCGCCACCGTGCGCGCTGTTCAGCTCGTGCCCCGCACGCGCCCGCTGATCGACTTCCGCACCTGGCACGCCGGAGACCCCGGCCAGCCGCCCAGCGACGTGGAGGCCCTGCTGACCGTCGACGAGGCCCGCCGCCTGGCCGCCATGCTCACCGCGGCCGTGACCGACGCCGAGCACACGAGCCCGTGACCGTGAGGGGGTCGCTGCTCGACGAGGCGACGAGGGCGCTCGGAGACACGATCCGGGCCGCCCTCGACGCCGGGGGTCGCGTGCCCTGCCTAGGCCGTGGCGAGTGGCTGGCCGACGACCCGGACAGTGCCGAGTTCGCCGCCCACCACTGCACCAGCTGCCCCGTGCTCGACGCCTGCCAGGCCGCCGCCGACGTCCTCAAGCCCACCGCCGGCGTGTGGGCAGGAACCAGCTACCCCGCGAGAGGAGGACACCGTGAGACACGCACTCAGGCGGGCCGTGTTCGGGCACCCGCTCCGAATGTGGCCGCGGCGTGATCGACGCGCCGCGCGCCCCTGAACAGGTGGCCGGGACCCTGTCCCCGGCCCCTGCCTCGAGTTCCCCAACATCCCCAGTGGTGGGACAAGCCCGCCACGCCAACCCGAAGGAGGACCCCATGAGGGTCAACATCACCCCCCGTTACGAGTCGCTCGGCTCGCGTATCTACCGCGCCGCCTACCCCGACGGCGACGACTTCATCCCGACGATGCACCCGTCGCCCAAGCCCGCGGCGTCGCCTGAGCTTCGCGCCGCGCTCGACACCGTGCCCGGCTGGCAGGAGGTCACCGACAAGCTCCGATGGCTGCTCACCACGGCCGCCGCGTACACCCCGCCCCCGGCGGTCGACAACGGCCGCCTCTTTGGTGGGGTCGACTCTGACCCTGGCGCGCCACGGCGCGCCATCCTCGCCGGGGTCGACGCCCGGAAGCTCGACCTGGCCGCTATCCGTCAGGCCCGCATCGACGCCGCGCAGGCCGCGCTGAAGATCAACGGCACCCACGTCGACAACCTGTTCCAGCAGGACGTTGCCGACGCCGCTGGAGCGCTGCTCAGCGAGAGGGCCGCGCTCATCGCGGCCGCCGTCGACGACCTGCTGACCCACCTACATGGGCAGCTCGGCAAGGTGCTTGCAAGCGCCCGTAAGGGCGTCGACCAGAGCGCCGCCTACGCCCGTATCCGTGCCGCGCAGCGCCTCATCCTCGACAGCTCCGGTTACACCGCGTGGGGCCTGAACGAAGCGGGCATGATCGCCGACACCGATACCCATTGGGACAGCATGCCCGCCTACCGCAAGGCCATGGGCGGCGACCCGGTCATGATCGATCGCCGTCCCTATCCTGCGCCGGGTGCTGAGTCCAACGACTGGTACCGGTGGATCATCGCCAACCCGTCGTGCGAGCCGTGGGTTCCGACCCGGCCCGAGCTCGACGCACGTCTTGCCGAACTCGCCGAGATCCGCGGCAACTCGCTGCAGAACGCGACGAAGAACGTCGCCTGACAGAACTTCGCGCCGCAACACCGCGACACGAACAACCACGTCCCGAAGGAGGACACCATGCCCAACAACACACCCACAACCGAAGCGGCCCAGCAGGCCGTCTACGAGGCGCGCGACGCGCTCGCCAAGGCCGAACGCGACCTGACCAACGCCAACGCTCACGCCGAGACCATGCGACTCAGCGAAGCCGAGCGCGTCAACCAGTCGCTCAACACGATGCGCAACACGGGCTGGTGAACGCGATGCTCGACGAGAGACTGGAGAAGGCCCGGAAAGTGGCCCAGGCCCGCGACGTCGACACCGCAACCGAGGTCGTCCTCGGATCAGTGGCCGCGCTCGCCGAAGTAGTCGCGAACTCGCCGGTGGCCGGGTCGATCCGCTCGGCAGGTGACAACTGAGTTGTCACACCGAACGGCTCAGGCTCAACGCCGCGGTCGAGCGATCGTTGAAGACGATGCGCGAGACGTGAGCCCGCGCGCGACGCCCCGGACCTCAATCGGGCCCGGGGCGTCGCCGCGCCCGATATTGACCCCGGCAACATGACCGGGGGGTGACCCCCCAAGGGGGCCGACCCGCATTAGCGCCGCTAAGGGCTCTAGACAGTCTGTCGGGTTCAACATGTTCGAGAACCCCGGCGCTCGACGGCCCCACGCCCCTCCCAGCGCGCCGGGTTCAGAACATCCGCGCCGTCGGCGGGTCGCCGTAGGGGCGACGCGCAGCCGACTGGAGTCGGGTGGGGAAATTCCCCACCACGAAATCCGCATCGGGGCAGACGGCGTTGCCCAGCCTGCGGCCAAGCCC
>CAYVWO010000396.1:1809-2414 GCA_964455495.1 uncultured Tessaracoccus sp. | reverse complement strand
AGAAGGTGAGGGCCGCCGTGGCGGCGTCGCGCTCCGTCGCGGGGCGGCCGCCGAGCAGGCCACCGAGGAAGGCCTTTCGCGAGGCGCCGACGATCACCCGGTGGCCCATCCCGACGAACCGCTCCAGGTGGCCGAGCAGCTCCCAGTTGTGGTCCCAGGTCTTCGCGAACCCGAGGCCCGGGTCGAGGATGATCCGGGACTCGTCGACGCCCGCGGCCAGCGCCGCGTCCCGCCGGGCGAGCAGCTCGTCGGCCACGTCGCCCACCACGTCGTCGTAGACCGCCGCGTCCTGCATGTGCGCCGAGTGCCCGCGCCAGTGCATGAGGCAGAGGTCGACCCGCAGCTCGGCGGCGGCGGCCACCAGGTCGGGGTCGGCGAGGCCGCCCGAGACGTCGTTGATCATGACCGCTCCGGCCTCGACAACCCGCTCGGCGACCTCCGCGCGCATGGTGTCCACGGATACGTTGACACCGTCGGCGGCGAGCGCGCGCACGACGGGAAGGACGCGCGCCAGCTCCTCGCCCACCGACACCCGTTCGGCCCCCGGGCGCGTCGACTCGCCCCCGACGTCGATCAGGTCCGCGCCGTCGGCCAGCATCTGCCGC
>CAYVWO010000396.1:0-1799 GCA_964455495.1 uncultured Tessaracoccus sp. | reverse complement strand
TAGCGAGGTACGCTCCGCCGTCGGAGAACGAGTCTGGAGTGACGTTGAGGATGCCCATGACGAGGGTCACGCGGTCACCGCCCGAGGATCAGGCTCATCGCCTCGGCGCGGGTGGCGGCGTCGCGCAGCTGACCGCGGACGGCCGACGTGACGGTGCTGCTGCCCGGCTTCCGGACGCCGCGCATGGTCATGCAGGTGTGCTCGGCCTCGACGACGACCATGACGCCCCGAGCCCCGAGATGCTCGACGAGGGCGTCGGCGATCTGGGTGGTCAGCCGCTCCTGCACCTGCAGGCGGCGGGCGTAGAGCTCGACCAGGCGGGCGAGCTTCGACAGCCCGGTGACGCGGCCGTCGGCCGAGGGGATGTAGGCGACGTGCGCCACGCCGGTGAACGGCAGGAGGTGATGCTCGCAGAGGCTGACCACCTCGATGTCCTTGACCAGCACCATCTCGTCGTGCGCGATGTCGAACGTGGTTCCCAGCAGCAACTCCACGTCCCGGCCGTAGCCGCCGACGAGCTCGCCCCAGGCGCGGGCAACGCGCTCAGGGGTCTCCTGCAGGCCGTCGCGGTCGGGGTCCTCGCCGATGGCGGCGAGGATCTCTCGCACCGCCGCCGCGATGCGGGGCTCGTCGACGCTCACTGCTGCGATCCGCTCGGCGGGGCGCTCGGCGGCGCCCACGGGCTGACCTCGGGCGCCGTCGGGTTCCAGTCGGCGGTGGGCAGCGACGCCCGGGCCGGGACGGACGACGAGGGCGCCGTCGGGACGTCGACCGGCGGCAGCTCGGAGGGGATCCGCAGGTCCGAGCCCGTCCAGGCGGACCGCTTGTCGCGGCGGCGCAACGGCTTGAACACCTCCGCCACCTCCTGCTTGTTCAGCGTCTCCTTGCGGAACAGCTCGCGGACCAGCTCGTCCAGGACGTCGCGGTTCTCGACGAGGACGTCGAACGCCTCCTGGTGAGCGGTGTGGATCAGCTCGGCGACCTCGGCGTCGATGAGGGCGGCCATCGTCTGCGAGTAGGCCTCCGTCGAGTCGGTGCCGCGCATGCCCATGAACGGCTCGGAGACGCCTCCGCCGAGCTTCACGGCGCCGACCTTCTCGCTCATGCCGTATTGCGTCACCATGGCGCGGGCGACCCGGGTGGCCTTCTCGATGTCGTTCGCCGCGCCCGTGGTCGGGTCGTGGAACACGAGCTCCTCCGCCGCGCGCCCGCCGAGCATGTAGGCCAGCTGGTCGAGCAGCTCGCCGCGGGTCTGCGAGTACTTGTCCGCGTCGGGCATCACCATCGTGTAGCCAAGCGCGCGGCCGCGCGGCAGGATCGTGACCTTCTGCACCGGGTCGTTGCCGGGCATCGCCGCCGCCACGAGCGCGTGCCCGCCCTCGTGGTAAGCGGTGATCAGCCGCTCCTTGTCGTTCATCAGGCGCGTGCGCTTCTGCGGGCCGGCGATCACGCGCGCGATGGCCTCCTCCAGCTGCGGCTGGCGGATCATGTCCAGGTTCATGCGGGCCGCAAGCAGCGCGGCCTCGTTGAGCACGTTGGCGAGGTCGGCGCCGGAGAAGCCGGGGGTGCGCCGCGCGATCGACACGAGGTCGACGTCGCTGGCGAGCGGCTTGCCCTTGGCGTGGACCTGCAGGATGTGGGCGCGGCCGTCGGCGTCGGGCGCGTCGACGCCGATCTGGCGGTCGAAGCGGCCGGGGCGAAGCAGCGCGGGGTCGAGGACGTCGGGGCGGTTCGTCGCGGCGATCAGGATGACGCCGCCGCGGACGTCGAAGCCGTCCATCTCGACGAGCAGCTGGTTC
>CAYVWO010000395.1:0-2429 GCA_964455495.1 uncultured Tessaracoccus sp. | reverse complement strand
GGAAGTGGCGCGCCGGGTTGGCCAGCCCGAGCGGAGCGCAGTCCAGCCAGGCGAGGTACGTACCCGGGGCGGGCTCGTAGGTCAGCGCCGGCAGGTGCTCGGCGAGCTGGTCCCGGAAGAACAGCTTGTTCTCCTCGATCTCCGCGGCGGCCTCGGCCAGCCAGTCGCGGCCGTCGGTCAACGCGGCGGCGTGCGCGAGGATGCCGAAGTAGCTGGCTCCGTCGGAGACCATCGGGCCTAGCCGGCGCAGCACCGCCGGGTCGCCGACGATGAGGCCCGCCTTGAGCGCGGCCAGGTTCCAGGACTTCGACGCCGAGGTCACGATCACCGCGTTCGCCGCGCCGGGAACGGCGAGGTAGGGCACGTGCGCGGTGCCGGCCAGGGGTGCGTGGATCTCGTCGGAGATCACGACGACGCCGTGCTCCGCGGCCAGCCGCGCGACCTCGGCCAGCTCGTCGGCGGTGTGGATGGTGCCGACGGGGTTGTGCGGCGAGCACAGCAGGTACGCCTTGGGGCGGTGGGTCGCGAAGGCCTCGGCGAGGCCCGCGAGGTCGAGGCGGCCGCCCTGCATGGGCACGTCGACGACCGTGCGGTCGTGGCTGACGCCGCGGAAGGGCGGGTAGATCGGGGAGTTGATGACGACGCCGTCGCCGGGCTCGGTGACGGCGACCAGCGCGTCGCGCATGCCGGTCACGACGTCGGTGGCGAGCTTCATCTCCGCGGCCTGCGGCCGCCAGCCCCACTGCCACGCGGCGTAGTCGGCGAACGCCTCCTGGTAGGTGGGCAGCTGCGGGTAGCCGGTGTCGCCCTCGCGCAGCGCGCGCTCGAGGCGCTCACGCACCGCGGGAGCGACGTGGGCGTCCATCTCGGCCACGAACATGGGGATGACGTCGGGCTCGAAGCGCTGCCACTTGATGGTGCCGCGGGCGCGCAGCTCGGCGAGGGGGACGTCGAAGATGGGCATGCGGGACATCTTAGGAGAGCTCCCTGACCACGGCGGAGAGGACGTCGTGGAGGAAGCGGAGGTAGCCGTCGACGCCGTCGGGGCGGACCGGGCCCGCGGTGACGACGGTGGCGACGTCGCGCTCGAACCACAGCTCGGCAAACGGCGGGACGTCGGCGGTGAACAGCCGCCAGACGGCGGGTTTCAGGAGGCCGCGGGCCACCGACGGCGACTCCGAAGTCACACGCCACTGGTCGTCGAACACGGGGGCGCCGACGGTGACGTCCTCCCCTCCGACGAGTTGGGAGAGCAGCGCGTCGTCTCGGGACATTCGCACGGAAGGGGCGACGGTGAGCCCGGGCTGACGAAGGCAGATCACCGAACGTGCGCCGCCCGCCGCGCCGGAGCGCGACGAAAGCCGCCACCCGAACGCGGGGAGGGAGCCGAACTTCCCGACGAACCCGTCCGTGGCCAGCGACGGCGACCAGGGAAGGTGCCGCACGCGCTCGGCCAGCTCCCGCGCCTCCGGGTAGTGGACCCAGCCGCGGCGGCCCGCCCACTCGGCCCAGCCGTCGTCGCGCTGCGGCGACTTCAGCCCCAGGAGCTGGATGTCGCGCGGGCCCGGCTTCGGGCGCTGCGCCACGGACACTCGCGCGCCGGGCACGGCGCGGCGCGTGGCCTTGAGGGCGTCGAGCACGCGGGGCTCGATGGTGTCGACGAGGCGGCGCAGCAGCGTGAGGTAGCGGTCCATCGCCTCGGCCCAGACGGTGCCGCGCGCGGCGAGCAGGACGGCGTCGCGCTCGAACCAGATGGCGGAGAAGTCGGGGAGCACGGGCATCAGCTCGGCGCGCATGGCGGGGCCGACGACGTCGCGCGCGAACTGCGCGCTGGGCGAGGCCACGCGCCAGAGGAGGTCGAACTCGTCGTCGATGGGGACGCGCGGGGCGTCGTCGAGGAAGTCGGCCTCGCGGAGGGTCAGCGAGGGGAACTCGACGCCGGGCATGCGGATGGCGGCCACCGTCGTCGGCGTGCCTCCGCGCTCGCCCGCGAGCCGGAAGCCGAAGCAGCCGAGCCCGCCGAGCGAGCCGGCCCAGCCGTCCGTCGGCATCGGGAACCCGAGCTCGTCGAGGCCGCCGCCCCGGAAGACCCCGCGCATCGCGGGCCACTCCGGCAGGTGCTGCATCCCCCGCTCCGCGGCCCACCCCGCCCACTCATTCGACATCTGACTCTCCTCCCGGCACCCCATCGTGCCAGGAACCGGGCGCGGACCGGGTCAGACCCCGGGTCAAGCCCCCTCCTCCCGTCGTCTGTGACGGATAAGTGCAGTCACATTGAGACTTTCCGAAAAACGGGGGTTTGCGGAGCATCTCGGTGCAGTTCTCCGTCAGCCTTACCTCGCCGCTCGTGCGCGAGAGTCGCTCGCGAGCAAGCCGGTTTGAAGCGTCGTCGCCTCGCGGCGCATAATGGACATCTGTCCGCAGGGCGA
>CAYVWO010000394.1:1604-2432 GCA_964455495.1 uncultured Tessaracoccus sp. | reverse complement strand
ACGGTCGTCGCCCGTCTGCGCGAGGCGCACCCATACGAGGAGCCGGCCTTCCATGTCCTGCGCAACGAGGCGAGTGGGTAGCGGGCGCTCAGACCTCGCGGGCAAGCATCAACACCGCGACCGGGACGAGCACGACCATCGACAGCACCGAGAGGACCGAGAAGTTCGTGGCCACCATGATCGGGCCGGCGAGGAGCGCGGCCGCGGCGCCGAAGAGGTTCGACAGCGCGTCGACGCCGCCCTGCGACGCGGCCCGCATCTGGTCCGACACGGAGGTGCTGAACAGCGCCGAGCCCGCGACGTTCATGAACGACCAGCCGACGCCCAGCAGGATGAGCGACGCGATGATCCACCTTGTGTCGTCGGGCCAGAGGGCGCCGATGACGAGCGAGACGACGAAGATCGCGATGCCGATGGTGATCGTCGCGCGGTGTCCGAACCGGTCGGTGAGCGCACCGACCACCGGCGCGAGGGCGAACATGCCGACGACGTGCAGGCTGATCGTCAGGCCGATCACGTTGACCGAGTCGCCGTGATGCGCGAGGTGCACCGGCGTCATCGTCATGACGGCGACCATGACGGCCTGCGCGGTCAGGATGGTGATCGTCGCGGTTCGCGCCCGGCGGTTCGTGCGCAGCTCGGCGAGGACGAGCCGGATCCGGCCCGGGCGCTTGCCCGACGACGGCGTCGCGCCGCGTGTGGTGCTTTTACCTGAGCGGTCAGCGGCCGGGGGCATCTGTTCGAGCAGGAGCAGCGGGTCGGGGCGTAGCCAGACGAAGACGACCACGCCCGCGAGATAGGCAATCGCGCCGGAACGCGAGTTATCCG
>CAYVWO010000394.1:0-1594 GCA_964455495.1 uncultured Tessaracoccus sp. | reverse complement strand
ACACCGTCGCGATGAGGAACGCGCTGGCGAACACCGTCAACCCGGTGGCGGCGCCGACGATCTCGCCGGGCAGGCCCAGGTTGGGCCCGAGCACCGAGCCGAGGGTGCCCACCCAAACGACCAGCGCGAGGGACCGCGCCTTGTGGTGGGGCTCGGCGAGGTCTGTGGCGGCGAACCGGGCCTGCAGCGCGACGGCGGACCCGGCGCCGATCAGCAACAGCCCGATGAACAGCGGGACCACAAGGCTCCACTGCGCCGCGGCGACCAGCAGCGCGGAGCCGAAAGCGGCGAGCAACCAGCCCAGGGTGAGTGCCACCCGTCGTCCCCGCTGCGCGGCCAGCGTGCCGAGCGGCAGGCCGAACAGCGCCGCGCCGAGGGTTCTGGCTGTTCGCGCCAGGCCGGCCATCGCCTCGTCCCCTGTTACCTCGCTGGCGCGCAGGATGCCGATCGACGGTGCCACGCCCACCCCGACGGTGCCGATGACCTGGGCGACGATCAGCACGGCCAGCGTGCGTCGCTGCACGGCTCGAACGTCGGGGGTGGCGCGCTCAGCCGCCGTGGTCATGGTGCTCCTATAGGTACTTGCCGGCCTCGCGGACGCTCAGTGGCGCCAGGCCGTCGCGGTGCCGCTCGATGAATGCGCGGACCCACTCCGGGTTGGTCTTGGAGTAGTCGCGCAGCGCCCACCCTATGGCCTTGTTGATGAAGAACTCTTGCTGTCCGAGGTTGGCGACGATGATCTCCTCCAACAGCGCGGTATCGGTCTGCTCCTTGCGCAGCAGTTGATGGTCGATGGCGATGCGGCGCAGCCAGAGGTCGTCGTCGACGCTCCACTCCAGCATCGTCTTGCGGGCGGCCGGGTGGGCGGCGATGCTTCCGACGGTGCGGTCGAGCGCGTCGACGGTGTCCCACCACGACTTGGTGGTGGCGAGCCGCGCGATGCGGCCGAGGTCGCCGTCGGTGAGACGCAAGCGGACGACGAAGAGGTAGTCGGCGGCGACGTACTGGAACTCGCGGAACTCGGCCCGCCAGCAGGCGTCGACGAAGGCCCAGTCGACGGCGGTCGCGCGCCGGGCGTCGCGGAAGAACTCCCGGCACAGCGCCTTGCGTAGGGGAGAGGGGACGCCGAGAAACGGGAACTTGCCGCGCATGTAGGCGCTCATCTGCGCCCCGACCTCGGGGTCGGCGTGCCGCCGCAGCGCGGCGAACAGTTCGTGTGACTCCATGTTCACCGCTTCTCACCTCAACGCTTTCAGGTCGGCATCCTATGACCACGCCGACGACCTCGCGTAGGCGCCTATGGGCGCTACGCTGCCGTAGAGGACGCGTCTCAGTGAGGAGAAGTGAATGAAGGACACGTTGCGGCCAGGGATCCGGCACACGATGACCTACGTGGTGCCAGAGCGCAGGACGGTGCCGCACCTGCTGCCGGAGTCGGCGGACTTCGCGGCGATGCCGCACGTGCTCGCGACCGGGTACATGGTCGGCATCATCGAGTGGGCCTGCATGGAGGCGCTGCACGGGCACCTGGACGACGGCGAGATCACGCTCGGCACGCACGTCGACCTGTCGCACGTCGCGCCGACGCTCCCGG
>CAYVWO010000393.1:0-2437 GCA_964455495.1 uncultured Tessaracoccus sp. | reverse complement strand
GACCGGCTGTCGCCCACCTACGGACGCCGCCAGCGCGCTGCCGTTGACGTGCCGGTCACAGGCGGCAAGGAGCAAGTCGGCCTGTGGGCGATGCGGAACCTGCCGGCCGGTGTGTGGGGCAGGGTGCCCAGCCGGGAACTCGCCCTGCTGCGCATCAGCCTGCCGCGCTACTACGGCGAGAAGATCACCTTCGCCCTGCTCGGCTTGGTTTTCCCCAGCCTGCTGGTGTTGGTGGTGGGCCTATTCGGCTTCCAGGTACCGGTGGTCGTGCCCGTGGCCGCGAGCCTCGCCCTGGCTGGGGCGTTGTGGTTCCTACCGAACCTGAACGTCCGTGACGACGCCAAACGGGGCCGGCTGGAGTTCCACCGCGCGCTGGGCGCGTACGTCGACCTGGTCGCCCTCGAACGCAACTCCGGCTCGGGGCCGAGGCAGGCGATGGAAGTGGCCGCCGGCATCGGCCACAGCTGGGTCTTCCACCGCGTCGGCGAAGAACTCGCCCGATCCCGCTGGTCCGGCCAAGCACCCTGGGACGCGCTCACCACGCTGGCTGACGAGGTCGGCGTCCCAGAACTGGCCGACCTGGCCGACATCATGCGCCTGTCCGGGGAGGAGGGCGCCCAGGTGTACGCCACCCTCAGGGCTCGCTCCACGGCGCTGCGCACCGCCCTGCTCACCAACGCCCAGGGCAAGGCGAACGAGTTGTCCGAACGGATGGTGGTGCCCGGCAGCTTGCTCGGAGTCGTCTTCTCGTCACCCCGCCCCTGCTCCGCCTGTTGACCTCCTGACCTCCCGCAACAACCCAACCCAACCGAGAGGAAACCCCATGTTGACCACCCGCCTGATAGCCACGTTCCTGCTGATCAAGGCTTGGCTCGACCCGAAGCTCCGCGACGAGCGCGGCAGTGTCAGCACCGAACAGGCCGTGATCACCGCCGCAGTCGTGCTGCTGGCCATCGCGATCGGCGCCGCGATCACCGCGTACGCCCAGGGCAAGATCGCCGCCCTCGGCTGAACGCAGCATCGTGAAGGGTCCCCGGTCCTTCCGCGCCGACGAGCGCGGTTCCGCGTCGGTCGAGTTGGTCGTCCTGATGCCGCTGCTGCTGCTGATCCTCTTCAGCGGCGTCCAAGGAGCGGTGTACTACCACGCCAGCACGCTCGCGTTGGCGGCGGCCCAAGAGGGCGCCCGCGCAGCCGCGCGCGAGAACGCCACCCTCGCTGCGGGAACCTCCGCAGCGACCGCGTTCGTGACCGACACCGCCGGGGACTCCCTGAGCTCCGTCGCGATCACCGGATCACGCACGGCCGTCACCGTCACCATCACCGTCCGTGGGTCCAGCCTGAGCCTCGTACCTGGCTGGACCCCCACGGTGGAACGGTCCGCCAGTCTTCCCGTCGAACGGATCACCCGATAATGCCGAGAATGAAGCGGGACGAGCGGGGGTCAGCCGCGGTCGAAGCCGTCATCGGCGTCCCCGCGCTGCTGCTGCTGGTCGGCCTGCTCGTCCTCGGTGGCCGCACCGCGATCGCCCAACAAGCCGTTCAGGCCGCCGCCGCGGACGCCGCTCGATCGGCCTCCATCGCCCGGACCCCGGCCGCAGCACGCAGCACTGCGAGCCATGCTGCCCACAGCAGCTTGGCCAACCAGGACCTCGACTGCGCCACCACTTCGGTGAGTGTCGACACCGCGGCGTTCGGCACCCCGGTGGGGACGCCGGGACAGGTGTCCACGACCGTGACCTGCGCGCTGCGACTGGACGACATCGGGCTGCCGGGACTCGGCGGCACCAAGACCATCACTGCCACCATGTCCAGCCCCTTGGACACCTACCGGGGAAGGTGACCACCATGACCGTTCACATCCGACGTCGCCATGACGAGCGCGGCTCGGTGAGCGTCTGGCTCGCGCTGGCCGCATTGACGATCGTGTTGTGCGTCGGGATCGCCGTCGATCTCGGTGGTCACGTCCATGCCCAGCAGCGGGCCCGCAGTCTTGCCGCCCAAGCTGCCCGCACCGCCGGGGAGGAAGTGGCGGCCGCCCAAGCCGTCCGCGGCCAGACCCCGACCGTCGACGTCGCGGCCGCCAAGCAAGCTGCCTCGGCCTACCTTGCCCAAGCTGGGGTGACGGGCAGCGTGGGTGTCCGGTCCGGGAACGTCCTGGAGGTCACCGTCACCGACAGCTACACCCCGATGTTCCTCACCTCGATCGGCGTCCGCTCCCTCACCGTCACCGGCCACTCCACGGCCCGACTGGTCCGCGCTGTGCAAGGCACCGAACGATGATCCGGCAACGACTCACCGGACTGGCCGCCACCGTGGGCATTGCCGTCCTGCTTGTCGGCCTGCCCGCCCTCCTGCTCCAAGTTGGCCTCGGCAACCTGCCGACCATCACCGACTGGAGCGACGTCCATTCCGGCCTGTGGGTAGCCGATCCGGACGT
>CAYVWO010000392.1:0-2447 GCA_964455495.1 uncultured Tessaracoccus sp. | reverse complement strand
CGAACCCCTATCGCCCGTTGCCCGTGAGCATGTAGCTCGTATTCCTCAACCCGTGCCCGCCGTTCATCGTGATCTGGCCGCTGCGGATGAGCTTCTGGAGCGCGTACCGGGATACTCCAAAGTGTGAAAGTGACAGCCAGAGTGCGAAAATCGACGAGCTGAACGCCCATTTTCACACTCTAGAGTGCGAAAATAACACTCTAGAGTGTGAAGTAGCGAGGAGAGGGTGCTCAGCGGCCGATCAGGGACATCAGCCAGGGCAGGAGCGGGGCGCCGAGGAACGAGAAGATGTCCAGCCACGAGTGGGTGACCACCAGGGGCATGACGCGGCGCTTCAGCACCGTCAGGAACAGCCAACCGAAGATCAAGCCCATCAGCAGGTTGCCCGCGAAGCCGCCCCAGCCCTGGTACAGGTGATACATCCCCCGCACGACGGCGGAGATCACCACGATGATCCACATCGCTCGGCCCGTCTGCGCCCAGCGAGTGAAGAGGAAGCCCACCATGAGCACCTCCTCGAGGACGGCGTTCTTGATCGCCAGCAGGACGAGCACGGGTACCGTCCACCAGTTGGCGCTCAGGTTGGCGGGGCTGACCTGCGTGTTGAGCCCAAGCGCGACGGCACCCAGGTAGAACGCAAGGCCCGCGACGCCGATGCCTGCGAAGATCGCCGACCCCCAACCCAGGTCACGCCACGGGCGGGTCAGGTCGAAGCCCATCGCCCGGAACGGACCCTCCGCGGGGCGCAGGTGCACGGCCAGCAGGTAGAGGCACAGCGCGACGGGCGCCATCGGAAGGACGATGTAGGCCACCTGGTAGGCGAGGTCCAGCCACGGCCGATCCGGCACCGCCGAGTTGTTCATCGACGTCGTCTGCTGGCCGAGCGGCACGTTCCGGGTGAGCTTCTCGACGATCGAGAGGGTCGCGTACACCGCGGACTCCCCCAGCGACACCATCAGGACTAGGAACATCTCCAGGTACAGCACGCGTCGCGGCGGCGCCGTCGCCTCGGCCGTCATCGCTTGTCCCCCAGGGCGCGCAGGTAGTTGTAGGCGGCGCGCGGGCGGGCGGAGATCTGAGCCGTCAGGTACTCGTACCAGGCGGGCCCGAACGGCACGTAGGTGCGGCAGCGGTGGCCGATGTCGACGAGCCTCCGCTGCTCCAGGGGACGCACGCCGAAGAACATCTGGTGCTCGTAGCCGTCCGGCCCGATGTCGTTTCGGCGGGCGAGCTCCTGGGCGATCGAGATGATCGTCGGGTCGTGCGAGGCGACCATCGCGTAGCCGCCGCGCTCCATCGCCGCGCGGAGGCAGCGCACCAGCGCCTTGGCCTTGTCCTGCTCGCGGCGGTAGCCGAGCGTCCGGGGCGCGGGATAGGCGCCGATGCACAGGCGGAGCCGGGCGCCGTCGTCGGCGAGCGGGCCGACGACGCGCTCGGACTCGAAGACGTCGGCGGGCAGCGTGAGCCCGAGGCCGGGGTGGTCGGCGCGGACGGAGCGCCACAGGCCGAGGGTGGCGTCGAAGCAGCGCACGCCCTGCATCTCGAGAGTGACGACGGCGCCCGCCTCGTCCGCCGCGCCGCACAGGGTGGACAGTCGCGAGCGGGCGCCGGTTGCGTCGTCGGCGAGGCGCAGCTGCGACGGCTTGATCGAAAGCTCGATCCCGTCGGCGGCATCCCCCAGCCGGAAGAGCGACTCGGCGAGCCGATCGACGGCACCGGCCTCGTCTTCGGGATCGGGGAGGTAGGTCAGGGCGAGACTCAGCCCCTGCCCGCGGAGCTTGGTGACGACCGGGACGAGGGCGTCGATGCCGGTCCCCGCGACGTAGGCGCTCGCGAACTCCTCCGCCACCCCAGACGCCAGCGCGGCGGCGCGGACGCGCGGCGACCCGATGAGCCGCCGAAGCTCCTTGTGCAGTCGGCCCACGTCAATCCCTCGACGCCGCGACGGCGAGCGCGCGCCGCGTGTTCCGCAGCGACTCTCCCAGTAGCGCCTCGCGCTCGTGCCGAGACTTGGCCCGACGGGTGGAGACCTCCAACACCACGTGCCCCTCGAACCCGGCGCGGGCGACCTCGCCCATCACCTCCCACGCGGCCTGATCGCCCTCGCCCGGCATCAGGTGCTCGTCCTTCAACGAGCCGGTGCCGTCGGTCAGGTGGATGTGCGCAAGCCTCTCGCCCCACGCGTGCACGAAATCCATGGACTGGCGCCGCGACGTCGATGCGTGCGAGAGGTCGAGGGTGAGGTGCTCGTAGTCGAACGGCGTGGGGTCCCAGCCCGGGAGGTAGGCCTGGAAGCTTCCCGCCGGCGTGCGCCAGGGAAACATGTTCTCCACGCAGAACTTGACGTCCATCTCGGCGTTCAAGCGCCGGATGCCGTCGACGAAGCCCGCGCCGTACTCGCGCTGCCAGCGGAACGGCGGGTGCACGACGACGGCGTCACCGCCCAG
>CAYVWO010000391.1:0-2458 GCA_964455495.1 uncultured Tessaracoccus sp. | reverse complement strand
TCAATCGCCCGCCTGGCGTCTCGTACCCGCGCATTTAGGCGCGACGGGCCACTAGGCTGGCGGCCGTGGCGAAGCTTCCCTCCGGCGACCCGGCCCCCGCGGACGGGGCGCTGCCGCCGTCGGCGCTGAACGCCGACGCGCCGCTCTCGCTCTATCTGCACGTCCCCTTCTGCCGCGTGCGCTGCGGCTACTGCGACTTCAACACCTACACCCCCGGCGAGCTGGGCGACGTCGACCAGGACGGCTTCCTCGGCGCCGCGGTCGCCGAGCTGGACCTGGCCCGGCGCGTGCTCGGCCCGCGGCGTGTCGAGACGGTGTTCTTCGGCGGGGGCACGCCGACGATGCTGCCGGCCGAGGCCCTGACCGGACTCCTCGGCGCCATGAGGGACAGGTTCGAGTTCGCGCCAGGCGCCGAGGTCACGACGGAGGCGAACCCCGAGACGCTGACGCCCGCCTACCTCGCGGGGCTGCGCGACGGCGGGTTCACCAGGCTCTCGCTCGGCCTCCAGTCGGTGGTGCCGCACGTGCTGCGCGTCCTCGAGCGCGTCCACACCCCGAGCCGCGGCCTGGACGCGGCGCGCTGGGCCAAGGAGGCGGGCTTCGAACACGTCAGCCTCGACCTCATCTACGGCACGCCAGGGGAGTCGCTGGACGATTGGCGCGCCAGCCTCGACGCCGTCACCTCCGCCCCCGTCGACCACGTCAGCGCCTACTCCTTGATCGTCGAGGACGGGACGCGGCTCGCCCGCCAGGTCCGCCGCGGCGAGATCGCGATGCCGGACGACGACGACCTGGCCGACAAGTACGAGGCCGCCGACGCCGCCCTGACCGCGCTGGGCTTCGCGAACTACGAGGTCAGCAACTGGTCGCTCCCGGGAGGCGAGTGCCGGCACAACCTCGCCTACTGGAGGGGCGGTGACTGGTGGGGCGTCGGGCCCGGCGCCCACTCGCACATCGGCGGGGTCCGGTTCTGGAACCGCAAGCATCCGCGCAGCTACATCGCCTCCCTCGCCGCGGGCGCGTCCCCCGCGCTCGCCCGCGAGGTCCTGTCCGACGCCGAGCGCCGCGTCGAGCGCGTCCTGCTCGAGCTCCGCATCGCCGACGGCCTCCCGCTGGACGTGCTGACGCCGTCGGAGCGCGAGCGGGTGCCGGACGTCGTCGCGAGCGGCCTCGCCGAGCTGGCCGGCGACCGCCTTCGCCTCACCCGGGAGGGCAGGCTCCTCGCCGACGGCGTGGTTCGAGACCTGCTCGACTAACCGCTCGCCCCGGCTCAAGGAGCGGGTTGACAGTCTTGCCGCAATGTCTTACTGTATTAAGTACCTAATACAGCGATACAGGGGGTGACATGCAGTTCGATCCCAGTGCACCGATCTGGCTGCAGCTCGTGGACGAGTTCGTTCGCCGCATCGTGACCGGCCGGTGGTCGTCGGGGGAGAAGATCCCCGCGGTGCGGGAGCTCGCCGTCGAGCTTCGCGTCAACCCCAACACGGTGCAGCGGGCGCTCGCCGAGCTGGAGCGCCGGGGGCTCGCCCGGTCCGAGCGCACGGCCGGGCGCTTCGTCACCGACGACGCCTCGCTCATCGACGAGGCCCGAAACGACCTGGCGGCGGGGGCCGCCGCCGACTACGCGAGGCGGGCGCAGCGCTTGGGCATGAGCCTGACCGCCGCCCGTGAACTGCTCGGCCAGCAATGGCGGGGCGCTATCGAAGGAGAGGATGCATGAATGCCATCGACATCACGGGGCTGACGAAGCGCTACGGCGCGTTCCCCGCGCTCGACGGCCTGACGCTGAGCCTGCCCCCAGGGCAGATCGTCGGGCTGCTCGGCGAGAACGGGTGCGGCAAGACGACGCTGCTGAAGGTCCTGGCCGGCGCGTTGACGCGCTACGAGGGGACCGTCAGCATCCACGGGCACGCGCCCGGGCCGGAGAGCAAGGCGCTCGTCTCGTTCCTCCCTGACGCGAGCTTCCTGGCCGACGGCTCCACCGTCGAGGGCTGCGTCCGCCTCTACCGCGACTTCTTCGCCGACTTCAACGAGGCGAAGGCCCGCGACCTGCTCCAGTACTTCGGCCTGAGCCTCGCCCCGAAGCTCTCGACGCTGTCGAAGGGCATGCGGGAGAAGGTGCAGATCGCGCTGGCGATGTCGCGCGACGCGAAGGTGTTCCTGCTCGACGAGCCCATCTCCGGCGTCGACCCCGCGGCCCGCGAGGTCATCCTGGAGGGCATCGTGCGCGACCTGTCGCCGGACGCGCTCTTGGTCGTCTCCACCCACCTCATCCACGATCTCGAGCCCATCCTCGACGGCGCGGCCTTCATGAGGTTCGGGAAGGTGCTGCTGGCCGGCCAGGTCGACGACCTGCGCGCCCAGCACGGCAAGTCTGTCGACGAACTATTCAGGGAGGTCTACCGATGGTCGGCACGTTGATCAAGCATGAGGTGCTGCGCACCTGGCGGTGGCT
>CAYVWO010000390.1:0-2461 GCA_964455495.1 uncultured Tessaracoccus sp. | reverse complement strand
GGTGGCGCAGCTTCGACATGGTCTTGGACTCGATCTGGCGGATGCGCTCGCGCGTCACGCCGTAGACCTTGCCGATCTCGTCGAGGGTCTTGGGCTGGCCGTCGGTCAGGCCGAAGCGCATCGACACAACCCCCGCCTCGCGCTCGCTCAGCGTGTCAAGCACGTCGTTCAGCTGCTCCTGAAGGAGGGTGAAGTTGACGGCGTCGGCCGGGACGACCGCCTCGGAGTCCTCGATCAGGTCGCCGAACTCGGAATCGCCGTCCTCGCCCAGCGGCGTGTGCAGCGAGATGGGTTCGCGGCCGTACTTCTGGACCTCGACGACCTTCTCGGGCGTCATATCCAGCTCGATGGCCAACTCCTCCGGCGTGGGCTCGCGGCCCAGGTCCTGGAGCATCTGGCGCTGCACGCGGGCAAGCTTGTTGATGACCTCGACCATGTGCACCGGGATGCGGATGGTGCGGGCCTGGTCGGCCATGGCGCGCGTGATGGCCTGCTTGATCCACCACGTCGCGTAGGTGGAGAACTTGTAGCCCTTGGTGTAGTCGAACTTCTCCACCGCCTTGATCAGGCCCAGGTTGCCCTCCTGAATCAGGTCGAGGAAGAGCATACCGCGGCCCACATAGCGCTTGGCGATGGAAACGACCAGGCGCAGGTTCGCCTCGGCCAGCGAGCAGGTGGTTCTTCGCGCGGCGGCCGTCCTCGGAGATCCACTCGAAGTCCTCGAGGTCCGCGTCGCTGACGACGACCTCGATCGACGTCAGCCGCTCCTCGGCGAACAGGCCGGCCTCGATGCGCTTGGCGAGCTCGACCTCCTGGACCGCGTTCAGCAGCGCGACCTTGCCGATCTGCTTCAGGTAATCCTTGACCGGGTCCGCGGTCGCGCCCGCGGAGACGACCTGCTGCTCCGGCTCGTCGGCGTCGTCGGAGTCCGAGAGCGCGAAGCCCTCCTCCTCGGAGACGAGCTCCTTCTCCAGCGGGGCCTCCTTGGCCTCGTTGAACTCGGAGTCGTCGACCTCGTCGAGCAAACGCTTCTTCTGGTCGACGGTGCGGGTCTTCCCGCCGACGGTCAGCACGACGTCGTCGCCCTCGCGCGTGAACTCGACCTCGACCTCGCCGCTGGCGACGTCCTGAATGGTGGGCTCAACCTTCGCGGCGGCCTTCGCGCGCGTCCGCGCCGGGGCCTTGGCGGCCGCGGGCGCCTTGCGCGCGCGGGTGGTTGCGGGGGCCTTGGCGCCGTCGGCGGCGGGCGTGGCGGCGCGGGTCGTGGCCCGCTTCTTGGGGGCGGCGGTGTCGGTGGCGGGTGCGGTCGCGGCCGACCGACGGCTGCTCGGAGCCTTGCCGGTCGCTTCGGCGTTCTGGGTCACAGTGTTCCTCTCCAGGCCTACTGGTTTTTGCGCGTGCGTCGCCCCGCCATAGTCAAGGGTGACGCGGCGTCCATTGTGACACGCGATTCACCGGTACTCAAACGCCAGCACATCAGGGTCTTCCCCTACCTGGGTATGGGGAAGCGTGAGAGGCACTCGTACTTTTGGATGATTTCGTCCCTGGCGAGCGCCTCGAGTGGAACCCGGGCGCCTCGCAGTGCGTTGAACTAGATGACGACTCTCGAAAGGTCTCGAATGATGAACAGTACTGCACGTATGCGAAGCACCGAAGGCATCGACGGTAAGGACGCGGTGGGGCTCTACCTCGACGCCATCGCCAAGACAGCGCTGTTGACCGCCATCGAGGAGGTCGAGCTGGCCCGCACGATCGAGGCCGGCCTCTTCGCCGAGCGCGTCCTCCACGGCTCTGAGATCGTCTCCCTCGAGGCAACCGACGACGAGCTGCGCGAGATCGCCGAGGAGGGGCGGCGCGCCATGCAGCGCTTCGTCCAGGCGAACCTGCGCCTCGTGGTGTCCGTGGCCCGCAAGTACGGCCGCGCGCAGATGCCGCTGCTCGACCTTGTGCAGGAGGGCAACACCGGCCTCATCCGCGCCGTCGAGAAGTTCGACTACACCAAGGGCTTCAAGTTCTCGACGTACGCCACCTGGTGGGTGCGGCAGTCGATCAGCCGCGGCATCGCCCAGCAGAGCCGCATCGTCCGCCTGCCCGTCCACGTCGCCGAGCAGATCAACCAGGTGTCGGCCACGCGCCGCAACCTCGAGCGCAAGCTCGGCCGCGAGCCCGAGGTCATCGAGATCGCCGACGAGTTGGGCCTGGAGGAGGAGCGCGTCATCGACCTGCTGCGCCTGGCCCGCGACCACGTCTCGCTCGACGCCCCCGTCGAGGAGGACGGCGACACCTCGCTGGGTGACCTGCTCGCCCGCGACACGACGCCCGGCCCCGACGAGATGGTGCTGGACGCCGAGGACCGGGCGCGCCTGGACCACATGCTCGACAGCCTGGACGAGCGCTCGGCCGACGTCGTGCGCCGCCGCTACGGCCTCGTCGACGGGCGCCAGGCCAAGCTGGCCGACAT
>CAYVWO010000389.1:0-2467 GCA_964455495.1 uncultured Tessaracoccus sp. | reverse complement strand
CACCGGGCAGCTCGACGGCGCCCGGCGCCAACTCGCGAACGCGGCCAAGGTGCTCGCGCCCTATGCGGCCGACGGCGTGCCGATCGTCGGCGTCGAGCCGTCGTGCACCGCGGTGTGGCGCTCCGACGCCCCGGAGCTGCTCCCCGACGACGCGAACGTCAGGGCGCTGAACGGCGCGGTACGGACCTTGGCGGAGTTCCTCGCCGACGACCCGGACTTCGTCGCCCCGGACCTCCGCGGCCACACCATCGTCGCGCAGCCGCACTGCCATCACGCCTCGGTGCTCGGCTGGGCGAAGGACCGCGCGCTGTTGGCGACGACGGGCGCCGAGCTGGTCGTCGTCGGCGGCTGCTGCGGCCTCGCGGGCAACTTCGGCGTCGAGCGCGGCCACCACGACGTGAGCGTCAAGGTGTTCGAGCACGACCTCGGCCCCGCGATCGAGGCCCATCCGGACGCAATCGTCCTGGCCGACGGCTTCAGCTGCCAGACCCAGCTCCAGTCACTCGCCGGCCGCGCGTCCATGTCCCTCGCGGAGCTCCTCGCCACCCACTGAATCGGGATGCAACCGGCCGACCCGCCCAGGCGTATCTTCCACAAAGGGAGGAGAACCAGATGGACGAGGAGCAGTTCGACCGGCTGTACGCCGACTCATTCTCGCGCCTGGTGGGGCAGATATACGCCATGTGCGGGGACCTCGCCGAGGCGCAGGACTGCGTGCAGGAGGCGTTCATCCGCGCGTGGGACCGACGGCGCACGCTCGACGACGCGGACCACCCCGAGGCCTGGGTCCGCACCACCGCCTACCGGCTCGCGGTGAGCCGCTGGCGGAAGGCCGTGCGCGCCTTCCGGCCCGCCGACCGCGCGCTGCAGGCGCAGCCCGTCAAGGAGCCGAGCCCCGACCGCGTGGCTGTCGCCGACGCACTCGCGCAGCTGCCCGCCGACCAACGAAGGGCCATCGTGCTCTATCACCTGTGTGACCTGTCGGTCGCCGAGGTGGCCGACGAGGTCGGCTCCCCCACCGGCACCGTCAAGGCCCGCCTCTCCCGGGGCCGCGCGACCCTCGCGCGCCTGCTCAACACCGACTTGGAGGTCCGCCATGCCTGATCGCATTCCCCAGCTCGACGACCTCGCCTCCGCCGCGAAGGAGTCCCCCATGCTTTCCCCTTCTGAGATCCGACGCCGCGGCGACCGTCGGCGCACCACCCGCCAGGCCACCGGCGCCGTGGCGGCCGTGCTCGCCCTCACCGTCGGCGGTTTCGCCGTGTGGAACAGCCCGCTGCTCGACGACATCCGCGGCCCGCAGTGGGCCGAGGCCCCCGGCCCGACGACCCCGACCACGGAGGATCCGCTGTTCCCCTTGACCACACCGAGCCAGGACCCGTCCGAGATCCCGATGCCGGACCCGGAGAACCCCGGGCCGCCCGCACCGACGTGGGACAACCTGCCGACCCCGGAACTGCTCCGGCCCCTCTATCCAGACGCACTCGACCTGATCACCAACGAGCGGGAGAGCCTGGCGGGAGCCCCAATCGGAGCCTGCGCGCCTGAGGCCGTCGGCTCCCCGAACCGGGTGCTGGTGCGGGAGTTCGGCGGGCCGGAGACCGCGGACCTGACCTACCGCTGGGCCGTCGTGCTCGGCTACCCCAGCGTCGACGAGGCCATCACCGGCTTCGAGGCCATCAGGGACGCGGCGCTCGGCTGCGACGAGCGGCTGCGCCAGGACGGCATGACCACCGCCGTCGAGGACCTGACGAAGCTCGCCGAGTTCGACCGCGGCGAGGACACCGACCTCGGCAACGTCCTCGTCAAGGGATCACGGGAGAACGGATCCGGGCTTTTCAGCGAGACGGTCGCGCTCCGTTCCGGTGCGCGGGTGTTGTGGGTGAGCACAACGGCGGAGAACGGAGACAACCCCGTCGGATGGACCTGCGTCCCGAACGCCGACCCGGACCTCCCGCGCTGCGAGGTCCCGGCCGTCCTCCCCGAGCTGCTCGACCTGCTCGACAAGTAACCGGGGTCTCCCGGGACTCCCCCGCCGGGACACAGGAGGGGCCGCCCAGTTGGGCGGCCCCTCTTCTGTCAGCGGTGAGGCGGCGGTGCGCCGACGACTTCGGCCGCGAGGCCTCGGGGCCGAGGCGCGCCTGCTTGTTCTCCTCGTAGTCGGCGAAGTTGCCCTCGAACCAGAACCAGCTCGCGGGGTCCTCGTCGGTGCCCTCCCACGCGAGGATGTGGGTGGCGACGCGGTCGAGGAACCAGCGGTCGTGGGAGATCACGACGGCGCAGCCCGGGAACTCGAGCAGGGCGTCCTCCAGCGACTGGAGGGTCTCGACGTCGAGGTCGTTGGTGGGCTCGTCGAGCAGGAGGACGTTGCCGCCCTGCTTGAGCGTCAGCGCCAGGTTCAGGCGGTTGCGCTCGCCGCCGGAGGGCACGCCGGCCAGCTTCTGCTGGTCCGGGCCCTTGAAGCCGA
>CAYVWO010000388.1:0-2468 GCA_964455495.1 uncultured Tessaracoccus sp. | reverse complement strand
GCATTCTGATGTCGACTCAGGCTCTTCCCACCACCAAGGCGCCCGCCCGTCCGCTCAAGGTCAAGATGGAGCGGGTCAACTGGTCCGGCACCATCATCCTGATCCTGTGCGCGGTCACGGTGCTGCTCCCGCTGTACGTGACCATCTCGATGGCGTTCAAGACGACCTCGCAGGCCGTCGACGGCAACGCCTTCTCGTTCCCCTCTCCGATCTCGGTCGACGGCTTCGTCGAGGCCTGGAACCTCACCAAGTTCCCGGTCGGCGCGGGTGTCTCGCTGTTCGTCACCGCCGGCACGGTGGTGCTCACGATCTTCCTCGCCGCGTTCGCGTCCTACGCGATCATCCGCAACTGGGATCGTCGGCTGTTCCGCTGGTCGTTCTTCTACCTGCTGGCCGCCATGTTTATCCCGTTCCCGGTGGTCGCGCTGCCCCAGATCCAGCTCACGGGCCGGTTCGGGCTGGACAACCCCTTCGGCGTCGTCATCCTGGCGACGATGTTCCAGCTCAGCTTCAGCGTGCTGCTGTTCACCGCGTTCCTGCGCTCGATCCCGCTGGAGCTCGAGGAGTCGGCCCGCGTCGACGGGGCGTCCACATGGCAGACGTTCTGGAAGCTGATCTTCCCGCTGCTCGCCCCGATGAGCGCCACCGTGGGCATCTTCGCCTTCCTCTACGCCTGGAACGACTTTATGATGCCGTCGCTGATCATCTCGGATCCGGCCATGCAGACCCTCCCGGTGCGGCAGAACCTGTTCCAGACCCAGTTCAGCAACAACTACAACGTCAGCTTCGCGTCGTACCTGATGGCGATGGCGCCGGCCATCGTCGCCTACCTCTTCACTCAGCGATGGGTGATGGAGGGCGTGACTCAGGGCGCCGTCAAGGGCTAACCCACAAGAAGAACAACGAAAGGAAAACTCATGACCGCAGACCGCACCCAGACGACGAACAATCGGCCCGACGGCTGGTGGCGGTCTGCGGTCGTCTACCAGATCTACCCGCGCTCGTTCCAGGACTCCGACGGCGACGGGATCGGCGACATCCCGGGTATCACGTCGCGGCTGGACTACCTGTCCGAGCTGGGTGTCGACGTGTTGTGGCTGTCTCCGGTGTATCGCTCGCCGCAGGTCGACAACGGCTACGACATCTCCGACTACCAGGACATCGATCCCTTGTTCGGGACACTCGAGGACTTGGACGAGCTGATCGCCCAGGCGCACGCGCGGGGGATGAAGCTGGTGATGGACCTGGTCGTGAATCACACCTCGGACCAGCACGCGTGGTTCCAGGAGTCCCGCGACCCCGGTTCGCCCAGGCGTGACTGGTACTACTGGCGGCCCGCCCGGCCCGGTGCGGAGCCGGGCACCCCGGGTGCGGAGCCCGACGACAAGCCCGCGGCCTTCGCGCCGTCGGCCTGGACCTACGACCCGGCGAGCGGCCAGTACTACCTCGGCATCTTCAGCCCGGCTCAGCCGGACCTGAACTGGGAGAACGAGGACGTCCGGCAGGCCGTGTACGAGATGATGCGCTGGTGGGTGGACCGCGGCGTCGACGGGTTCCGGATGGACGTGATCAACCTGATCTCCAAGCCCGCCGAGCTCGTCTCGGAGGACGTCATCGACCCCAACTCGGCCAGCTTCGGCGAGATCGCCAACGGCCCCCGGCTGGACGAGTTCCTCGCCGAGATGAACCGCGAGGTCGGCCTCGACGAGCGCAACCTGATCACCGTCGGCGAGACCCCGGGCGCGACGATCGAGGTCGCTCAGCGCATCACCGACCCCGCCCGGCGCGAGCTGAACATGGTGTTCACCTTCGAGCACATGGGCATCGACCAGGTCCCCGGGGCATCGAAGTGGGACCTCGCACCCCTCTCCCTCCCCGCGCTGAAGGGCAACCTCGCCGACTGGCAGTACGGCCTGGCCGAGGCCGGCTGGAACTCCCTGTACTGGGACAACCACGACCAGCCGCGCGCCGTCTCCCGGTTCGGCGACGACTCCGCCGAGCACCGGATCAACTCCGCGAAGACGCTGGCGACCGTCCTGCACCTGCACAAGGGCACCCCGTACATCTACCAGGGCGAGGAGTTCGGCATGACGAACTCGCCGTTCACGCAGATCGGCCACTACCAGGACGTAGAGACCCTGAACTACCACCGGCTCGCCACCGCCCGCGGCATCCCGGAGGACGACATCCTGGCCTCGCTGGCCGCGAAGAGCCGCGACCACGCCCGCACCCCCGTCCACTGGGACGACACCGAGCACGCCGGGTTCACAACCGGCACGCCCTGGTTCGCCGCGAACCCGAACCGCGTCGAGATCAACGCCCGCGCCGCGCTCGCGGACCCCGGCTCGGTGTTCGCGCACTTCCAGAAACTGATCCGGCTACGCCACGACGACGAGACCGTCCAAGAAGGCCGCTTCGAGCTGCTCCTCCCGGACCACGACCAGATCTGGGCGTTCACCCGGACGCTG
>CAYVWO010000387.1:0-2470 GCA_964455495.1 uncultured Tessaracoccus sp. | reverse complement strand
CTTGCCTGCGCCGTTCTCGCCGCAGATGGCGTGGATCTCGCCTCTCGTGACGTTCATCGACACGTCGCCGAGAGCGCGCACCGGCCCGAACGTCTTGCCGATGCTTCGCATCTGAAGGAGCGCTTCGCTCATGTCGTCTCCCCTCCGGGCTTCGCCAACTCCTAGAGGCCGAGGTCGGAGGCCGAGTAGAACCCGGAATCGACCAACGCGGACTGCACGTTGTCCTTCGTGACCACCTCGGGCTCGACGAGGTAGGTCGGGACGATCTTCTTGCCGTTGTCGTAGGTCTCGTTGTCGTTGACCTCGACGGTCTCACCCTTGACGATCTGCCCGACCATCCGCGCGACCGTCTCGCCCAGCTTGCGGGTGTCCTTCCAGACGGTCATCGACTGCTTGCCGTCCAGCATGGCCTTCACGTTGGCGAGGTCAGCGTCCTGTCCGGTGAGCAGCGGCCAGTCGGTGCCGACCTTGTAGCCGGCGCCGTCGAGCGCCTGCTGGATGCCGAGGGCGAGCGAGTCGTTGGGCGAGAGGACAATGTTTACCTTCTTGCCGCTGTAGAACGAGTTGAGCCGGTTCTCCATCTCGGACTGCGCCGTCGCGGACTGCCAGGCGGGAATGCCGATGGAGGCCCATTCGTCGTTGGTCTTCGGCGCCTTGCCCGAGGGCACGGTGAACTCGCCGCTCTGCACCTTGGGGCCTACCAGGTCCCACGCCCCGGAGAAGAAGAACTTGGCGTTGTTATCGTCGGGCGAGCCGGCAAAGGGCTCAAGGTTGAGCGTGCCGTCCGCGCCCTTGAACGCGTCTGCGTTGTCCAGGATGAACTGGCCCTGCAGCTGGCCCACCTTGTAGTTGTCGAAGGTCGCGTAGTAGTCGACGTTCTCCGAGCCGTTGATGAGACGGTCGTAGGCGATGACCGCGACATTCTGCGACGCCGCCTGGGAGAGGACCGGCCCGAGCGCCGTGCCGTCGATCGAAGCGATGACGACGACCTTCGCGCCGTCGTTCAGCATGTTCTGGATCTGGTTGTTCTGCTGATCCTGCTTGTTGTCCGCGTACTGGAGGCTGGTCTTGAAGCCCGCATCCTGCAGCAGCTTCTCCAGGTGGGCGCCGTCGCGGTTCCAGCGCTCGAGGCTCTTGGTCGGCATCGCGATGCCGATCAGCTCGCCACCGGCGGCGGGAGCGCCGCCAGTGGAGGTCGGGCCAGCCGTCTGGCCCGGCGCCTGGCCGCGATCGCCACTGCAGGCGGAAAGCACACCGACGGCGGCCACCGCGGTCGACATGCTGAGGAGGGTGCGTCGAGACATGGACATTGTTGTCCTCTTCTTCCTGCGGCAACTCCGCCGCATCACCGAATGTGCCGTCGGGCACATTTATTTTGTTTCGAGACAAACCTATTGAGGGTGGAGTCGCGGGTCAAGACAAAACAGTCACTTTTTGATAACGATTGGGCCGCGTCGGCAAACCTGCCGACGCGGCCTCTCGCATAGAGGTTCCGCAGTAGGTGGTACCTACTGCGGAACCTCTTAGCCGATCAGGTGACGCAGCGCCGCCTGGTAGAGCTCGACGAAGCGGTACTCACGGGCGCCTGCTGCGTCGGCATCGAAGCCGTCGTCGGCGGCGCGGAAGTCGGCGAGCGACTCCCCCGGGGCGATCGTCGGGACGGCGAGCTGGTCGACCAGGTTTTCCTTCAACAGCGCCTGAACGGCCGGGTCGGCCCGGAACGCGCGGGCCTTGTCGGCCAGCATCAGGTAGGTCTGCATGTTCGCGGCGGCCGAGTCCCAGATCCCCTGCATGCCCTCGGTGCGCGACGGCTTGTAGTCGAAGTGGATGGGGCCCTCGTAGCGGGTGGCCTCCGGCGAGAACGGGAAGCCGTTGACCAGCAGGTCGACGGTGAAGAAGGCGCTCAGCAGGTCGCCGTGACCGAAGGCCAGGTCCTGGTCGTACTTGAGCCCCTTCTGGCCGTTGAGGTCGATGTGGAAGAGCTTGTCGCTGAACAGCGCCTGGGCCAGGCCGTGCGTGTAGTTCAGGTTGGCCATCTGCTCGTGGCCGACCTCGGGGTTGAGGCCGACGATGTCGCCGTGGTCGAGGTCGGCGATCAGGCCCAGCGCGTGGCCGATGGACGGCAGGAAAATGTCGCCGCGGGGCTCGTTCGGCTTCGGCTCCAGGCCGATCCGCAGGCCGTAGCCCTGCTCCTTGATGTAGCCCGCGACGGTGTCGAGGCCCTCCTTGTAGCGCGCCAGCGCCGCCCACAGGTCCTTCGAGGAGTCGTACTCGGCGCCCTCGCGTCCGCCCCACATGACGAACGTCGTCGCACCGCACTCCGCGGCGACGTCGACGGCGTTCAGCACCTTGCGCAGCCCGAAGCGACGCACCGAGCGATCGTTGGCGGTCAGGCCGCCGTCCTTGAAGGTGGGATGCGAGAACGTGTTGGTGGTGACCATCTCGATGGTCAGGCCGGCCTTGGCCGCGG
>CAYVWO010000386.1:0-2473 GCA_964455495.1 uncultured Tessaracoccus sp. | reverse complement strand
CCCCGCGCCATGAGAGGCGGGAGTTGGGTCCGTCTCGCATTGGTGTCCATCGGAGTGTTCATCGGCACCTGATGGCCCTCCAACCCAGGATCGGCCAGCAGCGAGTCGATCATCTCGGCAGGGCCGGACTGACCTTGCTGAGATCCGGCAGGTCCTCCAGATCCGGGACGCCGACGTGGCCCCCTGCCAGCGCGTCGGCGACCTGCTCGACGACCGCCTCACCGACGTCGACCGACGGATCGCCGCACTCCAGGCCCTCCGTGAGTCCATCACCACGCTGCGGGCGCAGGCGTCCCGCGCCGACGAAGCCGCCTGCCCTCCGAGCAGGCCTGCAGCTAGCTCCAGCCGACTTGGACGAATAGTCAGCGTTTGCTGTATGGTCACCATATGCTGACTATTGCTTCTCGTGTGGATGTGATGAATCGGTTGGGGCGGGCCATGGCCGATCCCACGCGTTCCCGCATCCTGTTGTCCCTGCTGGACGGTCCGGGCTATCCGGCGCAACTGGCGCGTGACCTGGACCTGACCCGGACCAACGTTTCCAACCACCTGACCTGTCTTCGGGGTTGCGGGATCGTCGTGTCCGAGCCGGAGGGGCGCCAGACGCGCTACGAGATCGCCGATCCGCACCTCGCGGCGGCGTTGGTGGCGCTGGTCGACGTCACCTTGGCGGTGGACGAGGAAGTCCCCTGCATCGACCCCGCGTGCGGGGTGGCGGGTTGCGCGTCCCATCGCGATGACGAGGAGGATTTGGCGTGAGCAGCGCGTGCGGTTGTGAGGCTCCAGTCACGGCTGGGGTTGAGGCGGACGAGGAGGTCGAGATCCCTTGGTGGCGTGATCGGGCGGTCCTCCTGCCGGTCCTGTCCGGGGTGTTCCTGGTCGCGGGGTTCTTGGTCGAGTGGCTGGTCGAGGCGCCGGCTGCCGGGACGATCGCCCTGGTCCTGTTCTGGGTGGGCCTGCTCGCCGGTGCCTCGACGTTCGTCCCGGGGGCGCTGAGGAACCTGTTCCGCAAGCGGAAGCTGGGGATCGGCCTGTTGATGACGATCAGCGCCGTGGGTGCGGTCATCCTGGGCTATGTCGAGGAGGCTGCGGCCCTGGCCTTCCTGTACTCGCTGGCCGAGATGCTTGAGGACAAAGCGATGGACAGGGCCCGGGGTGGCCTGAGGGCCCTGCTGAAGCTGGTGCCGGAGACCGCCACCGTCCTGCGCGGTCGCGAGTCGGCCATCATCCCGGCGCGGGAACTCACCGTGGGGCAGCTCATGTTGGTCCGGCCCGGCGAGCGGGTCGCCACCGATGGCGTGGTGCGGTCCGGGCGGTCCAGCCTCGACACCTCGGCGATCACCGGTGAGTCGATCCCCGTCGAGGTCGAGGCGGGCGCGCAGGTGTCGGCCGGTTCGATCAACACCTCCGGCGTGCTGGAGGTCGAGGCCACCGCCGCCGGCACCGACAACTCCTTGACCACGATCGTCGAACTCGTCGAGCAGGCGCAGGCCGAGAAGGGCAACCGGGCACGCCTGGCCGACCGGATCGCCCGTCCGCTCGTCCCCGGGGTGATGGTGCTGGCGCTGCTGGTGGGGGTGGTCGGCTCGCTGTTCGGGGACCCCGAGCTGTGGATCACCCGCGCCCTGGTGGTGCTGGTGGCCGCGAGTCCTTGCGCCTTGGCCATCTCGGTACCGGTCACGGTGGTGTCGGCGATCGGGGCGGCGAGCAGGTTCGGCGTCGTCATCAAGAGCGGCGCCGCCTTCGAACGACTCGGCTCGATCCGGCACCTGGCCATGGACAAGACCGGCACCCTCACCGTCAACCAACCCGTTGTCACCTCGGTGGTGACGACCGAGGGCTGGAGCGAGGCGGACGTGCTGTCCTACGCCGCAGCGCTCGAGCGGCAGTCCACCCATCCGCTGGCGGTCGCCATCGTCGCAGCCACACCCGACGCCCCGGCCGCCGCGCACGTCGAGGAGACGGCCGGGCACGGTGTGGTCGGGACGGTCGAGGGGCGCCGCGTCGCGGTCGGCAGCCCCCGCTGGATAGATGCCGGCCCGCTCGCCGACCGCGTGGCCCAGCTCGAGGCCGAGGGCCGGACCTGCGTCCTGGTCACCGTCGACGGCGTGACGGCCGGGGTCATCGGCGTGCGCGACGAACTCCGACCCGAGGTGCCCGAGGTCGTCTCCACCTTGGCCGAACAGGGGGTCGGGGTGAGCATGCTGACCGGCGACAACGCCCGGACAGCAGCAGCTTTGGGACGCGACGCCGGCATCGACGACGTGCGGGCCGCACTACGCCCCGAAGACAAGGCCCGCATCGTCGCCGACCTCAACGACCAGGTCCCCACCGCGATGATCGGCGACGGCATCAACGACACCCCCGCCCTCGCCGGGGCGACCGTGGGCATCGCGATGGGCGCCACCGGGTCGGACGCCGCCATCGAGTCCGCCGACGTGGCCTTCACCGGCCACGACCTGCGGCTCATCCC
>CAYVWO010000385.1:0-2487 GCA_964455495.1 uncultured Tessaracoccus sp. | reverse complement strand
ACGTTCAGGACCACCGGCACGTCGAGCTGCGGCGCGCCGTAGGGTTCCTCCCCGATCAGGTCCGCGCGCAGCGGGAGGTCGTCGAGCGTGATCACGCGGGCCTCCGGACGGTGACGGCGGCCGCGTGGCCGGGAAGGTCCTCGGCGAGCGCGAACCGCTCCACGCCGTCGGCGATGGCCAGCAGCGCATCGGCGGAGTAGTCGATGACGTGCACCGTGCGCACGAACGAGCGCACGGTGAGGCCCGAGGAGTGGCACGCGCAGCCCGCGGTCGGCAGGACGTGGGTGGAGCCGGCGGAGTAGTCGCCGAGGGAGACCGGCGAGTAGTCGCCGACGAAGATCGCGCCCGCGTTGCGGATGCGGGCCGCGACGGCGCGGGCGTCGGCCGTCTGGATCTCCAGGTGCTCGGCGGCGTAGGCGTCGGCGACCGCGACGGCCTGGTCGAGGTCGCGCACGAGCACCACCGCGGACTGCCGCCCGGTGAGCGCGGTGCGGATGCGCTCCTCGTGCCGCTGGCCCCGCACCTGGCGCTCGACCTCCGCGACGACGGCCTCGGCCAGCGCGGCCGACGGCGTGATCAGGACGGAGGCCGCGATCGGGTCGTGCTCGGCCTGCGAGATCAGGTCCGCGGCGACGAACGACGGCGTGGCCGTGTCGTCGGCGACGATCGCGATCTCCGTGGGGCCGGCCTCCGCGTCGATGCCGACGAGGCCCTTGACGAGGCGCTTCGCCGCCACGACGTAGATGTTGCCTGGGCCGGTGATCAGCGACACCGGCTGGCAGAGCCCCTCGACGCCGTGCGCGAACATCGCGATGGCCTGCGAGCCGCCGACGGCGTAGACCTCGTCGACGCCGAGGAGGTGGCAGAGCGCGAGGATGTTCGGGTGCGGAAGGCCGCCGAACTCCTTCTGCGGGGGCGACGCGACCGCAATGGACGGCACGCCCGCGACCTGCGCGGGGACGACGTTCATGATGACGCTGGAGGCGAGCGGCGCGAGGCCGCCGGGCACGTAGAGGCCGACCCGCTCGACGGGAACGTTGCGGAGCCCGACGTGGGCGCCGTCGGCCAGCGTCGCGGCGGGAGGGTCAGCGTCGACCTCGAGGGTCTGCGCCACCTCGCGGCGGCGGCGGATCGCCTCGCGGAACGCCTTCTCCAGCTCGGGGTCTAGCTTCTCGGCCGCCGCCGCGAGCTCCTCGGCGGGGACGCGCAGCGAGGGCGGGACCACGCCGTCGAAGCGATGCGAGTACTCGTTCAAGGCCTCTGCGCCGCGGGCGGCGACATCGTCGACGATGGGGCGGACGATCGCGACGGCGGCCTCCACATCGAACTGCCCGCGGGGCAGCCGCGCGCGGTAAGGGCCGTCGACTCCGGAGAGGTCAAGGGTTCTGAGCACGGGCCAGAGTCTAGTCGGCCTCGGGTTCCGCCGGCGCCTTCTGCCCAGCGCGCGGCTCGGGCCAGAAGGCCGAAAGCAGCATGATGGGGGTGATGGCCGCGAACGGGCCCACGAGCAGCGCCGAAAGCGAGCGCAGCTGCAGGTCCATCTGCACCACGTCGCCGACGGCGGCCTCCGCCATGCGGGCCGCGAAGCCGTTGTTGCCGACGATCGTGCCCACCCACCACGCGACGGCCGAGGCGCCGAGGGCGGCGAGGACCGGCACGCCCACGACCCACCATCCGCGCCGGAAGAGCATCACCCAGCCGACGACGCCGACGACGACGCCCAACACCCCCGTGATCAGGCTGAAAGTCGCGTCGGCCGCCACGATGGTTGCCTGGCTGCGCTCGGAGATGTACGCGGCGAGGCCGTCCAGCACGGTGTAGCTCGCGATCGGCGTGACTTTCGCCCACAGCAGGCCGCCGAGGGCGCCGAGGACGACGGTTCCGCCCAGGTAGATGGCGAGGCTCCGTCTCATGAGGCCCCGAGCCCGACGCAGGAGGGGCCGAGCACGGCCTTGAGGTCGGCGAACAGCGCGGACGTGAGTTCGACGCGGAACCCGTCGCCAAGCCGGAACGTCGTGACCTGCTCGCGGGTGCGCAGGTTCAGATGCGCCTCGGCCGCGCCCGGGTACTGGGCGAGGATCTCCTTCAGCCGGTTCACGACGCCCGGGGTGCAGCGGACGGCGGGCAGCGTGAGGGCCAGCGGGCCGACATTGCCCTCGGCGCTCATGTGCGGCGCGACGATGTTCTGCGCGCGCACCCGGCCGCGGTCCTCGCCGGACTCGACGACGCCCTCGACGGCCACGATGGTGTCGGGCGCGAGGTGCGCGGCGACCTGATCGTAGACGCGGGGGAATACCGTCACCTCGATGGAGCCCGTGAGGTCCTCCAGCACCACCTGCGCCCAGATGTTGCCCGCCTTGTTCACCCGGCGGTTGACCGACGTCACCAGCCCGCACAGCTTCGTCGGCCCGCGGAACCCGTCCTCGGCGACCGCGGAGACGATGGGCCGCTCGCTGTTGGTCTGGAGGACGTGCTCGAGGCCGTTCA
>CAYVWO010000384.1:702-2492 GCA_964455495.1 uncultured Tessaracoccus sp. | reverse complement strand
GTGTCGCGCCTGTAGTCCCGCTCGTTGAGCCGCGCCGAAGGAGCGAAGACGCAGCACGTGTCGAAGCGTCTGTGGTCTCGCTCGTTGAGCCGCGCCGGAGGAGCGAAGCGACGCAGCGCGTGTCGAAGCGTCTGGCACACGGTTCATGGACTTGTCCACAGTCCACCTCCTGGTGGGAGATCGCGCTCCCGATTGGACATAACACCAGTGGACATGTTCAGAGAGAGTCGAATGAAATCGTGTTACGATATCTATGGATCGGTTTCGGTGCACAGATCGGCACTGAAACACGGTCTGACCGCATCTCAGGTGCTGGATGCCTGGGTACAAGCTGGAGAGCTCGAATGCTGGCTGGATGACGCTGATCCGCGGCGTCTGCTGCGGATTGGGTTCGATAGCAGATCGGGGGCGCCCGTTGAACTAGTCGGGTTGGTGTTTGATGAGAGCCGGGTTCTCGTCATTCACGCGATGCGTGCCCGCGCGCACATAGTCGAACTTGTGGAGAGGAGCAAAAGCTAAATGACCACGATTCAGAACGACACGGCAAGTCGGCCGAATGATGGAGTCTGGGGAACTGTCGATGGTGTGCCGGTGACCGATGAGGTCATCGAGCGCATCGTGGCGAATGCGGAGGCCGGGTTTCCAGGGACCAGGGCCCGCGGGGTCGGACGTCCCCGCACGGTTGGTACGACATCCGCGGCGCAGACTGTGACGGTCCGTCTCGACGCGGATCGGGCGGTGGCAGTTCGTCAGCGCGCCGCGCAGGAGCATGTGAGTGCGTCGGACGTGATGCGCCGGGCGCTCGACCTGTATCTGGCAAGCTGATTCGTCTAGGGAACCGGAGCCGCCGCGATGATCACGCAACGGTCGCCTCTCCACCTGGCTGAGCGCGAAGCAGGTGCCGTCGACTCAGGCCGTTGCGAAGATCGAGCTTGCGCTGCTACCCGAAGAAGCCGGCCCGCTCCAGCAGAGAGACAGCGCCTTCCCGCTCGGCGGTGCCGAGCTTTCGGTACAGCGATGAAACCTGGGTCTTCACGGTGTTGCGCGAGACGTAGAGTCTGGCTGCGATCTCGGAGAGAGTGCCGGGATGCCGCAGCTCGTGGGCAATCCGCGTCTCCCGCTCGGTGAGCTCAGGTAGGGCCAACGCCGGGTGCTTGGCGCAGGGAGCGAGCGGAAGTCGGCCTTCCAGTTCCTTTGCCGGTTCGGCGAGATCTGGCCGAGTCTGGCGCAGCCGGGCGAGCAGAGCCCTGAAGTCATCGGCCGGAAGGGCCAGGATCGGGTCGGTCGCAGACAGTTGCTGCATCAACAGGAAGGCGTCGACGAAGGCGGTGTCGGCCGCGTCGTGGTGTGCCAGCCGCTCGTGGGCGATAGCGCGCCGCAGCAGCACCGACGGGAGCGTCCGCAGGCAGTGCTTGTGCCCGAGCCTGATGCAGTCGTCGGTGGTAGCCAGCACCTCGCGGTTGGATCCGAGTTCGAGCAGCGCCGCACTGCGCTGGAGCCCGAAACACAGGCTGTGCTCGGGCGTCGACGGAACTGCATCCAGCAGCGACAGCGCCCGGCGGGGCTCACCGCGCAGAATCAGCAAACTGGCGTGCGTCTCGGCGAGGAAACCCCGGAGCAGCGCCGGAATGGCGTTCTGGTCGGCGCAGTGGGAGACGGCGGTGATCGCGGCGATGCCGTCGTGGGGACGTTGGGTGAGCAGGGCCGCCCGCCCGGTCGCGATGGCTGACAGTGCACGGGCCAGTGCGGTCTGCGGCAGCCGGCCCAGTGATTCGGCGACCTTGATGAGG
>CAYVWO010000384.1:0-692 GCA_964455495.1 uncultured Tessaracoccus sp. | reverse complement strand
CGGACGCGGCGTCGCGGACGAGCCCGGCGGTCAGGTAGGCCTCGGCAGTCGCCGCCCAGAAGCTGGAGAGTGTGGTCGAGGCAATGGCGGGGTCTCGCTGGACCAGCGCGGGGCCGAGTTCGGCGGCGGCTAGTGAGACGGCATCCTCCGCCGAGCCGTGACGGGCACGGGCCAGGATCATCCCGGCCGCCGCCACCCGGCGCTGGGCGTGCTCGTATTCGGTCAGGTGACTCGGTAGGCCCGCCAGCAGAATCTCGATGCATCGGACGGGCGCTTCCGGCTCGCCGGGCAGAGCGGACCGTGCCACCTTGACGGCGGCGCGGAGTTGCTGTCGCTGGCGATCGTGGTGTGCGCGCGCCTTCCCGGCGGCCCGGAGCGGGAGAGCGGTACCGCGGGGCGTCTGGCTTCTTTCGGTGGCGAGACCTTGAAGGTGTGTTCGGGGCGCACCGGCGACCATTGCGGTCGGCAGTGCCACAGGTAGGCTCGCCATGCTCCTTCTCCGGCTCGATCGTTCAGGTGGGATATCGTCACCTCGATACCGAGCCAGGCCCCGAGACGAGGCCCTGACTCCTTTCCCATCGTGGCACCCGCTCGGTCGTCGCCCCCTCCGTTTTCGGCAGAATCTCAAGGTGACAGCAGTTATCCGTCAAAGCCCGCTGGCGACGTAGTTGCCGATGTTTGTGAAGATGTAC
>CAYVWO010000383.1:2127-2515 GCA_964455495.1 uncultured Tessaracoccus sp. | reverse complement strand
CCGGCACCCGCTCCTCGGTGGCCTGGTCCGCCCTCGGGATGGCGCTGTCCAGCTTCGAGACCGCCCTGGCCCATGTGCGGCAGCGGGAGCAGTTCGGCCGGCCGCTGGCCAGGATGCAGCTCATCCAGTACCGGCTGGGCACCATGCTCCAGGATCTCACCGCGATGGCGCTCTACTGCCGCCGCCTGGTCACCATGGAGATGGCCGGCACCATGACCGCGGAGCAGGCCTCGCTGGCCAAGGTGCACAACACCCGCAAGGCCCGGTCGATCATCGCCGACGCCCGGGACATGCTCGGCGGGGTGGGCATGCTGCTGGAGCACAACATCATCCGCAACCTCAGCGACATCGAGGCCCTGCACACCTATGAGGGCACCGACACCATCCA
>CAYVWO010000383.1:1437-2117 GCA_964455495.1 uncultured Tessaracoccus sp. | reverse complement strand
CGGCGGGGCAGGGTGGGCTCAGTTACGCAGGGGCCTGCGGGGGTCGACCGCCATCTGCAGCGCCCGCTCGACATTCTCCCGGTGCCCCATCAGCTCGACGGTGGCCCCGGTCTCCCGCTCACCCAGTTCGAATGAATCCAGGGTCGGGCCATCATCCGCGCGGGCGGTGTACACCGCAGCCAGTGCCCGGGAGATGCGCAGATCCGTGGCACTGCCCCCGGTGAACTCCAGGGCCGGCGCCGCGGCCGGGTACAGCGGCAGCTGACGGGTACCGGGATCGGTGAAGCCGGAATCAGCCAGTTCCCGGGCCAGGTCGAGGGCATCGGCGATGACATGCCCCGCGGAGAGCACGATCCGGTCCGCGCCCGGGCGCAGCCACCCCTGGGCCATCGCGGTGTGCGGAGTGACCCGGGTGGTGGACATGATCAGATCCAGGGCCGCCCGGTGCGGCTGCTCCACCCCGTTGTCGATGAGGTTCTCCAGGACCCGGACGGTGCCGCCCCAGGCCGGGATGATGCCCACATCGGGTTCCGGGAAGCCCAGCCGACTCTCCGCGTGGATGACGCTGGCGTTGCAGTGCAGGGCCAGTTCCAGCCCGCCGCCGAGGGCCACCCCACGCACCGCGGCGACCACCGGGAAGGGTGCGCGCCGCAGTTTCTCCAGGGCCTCGGCGCCGGCGC
>CAYVWO010000383.1:364-1427 GCA_964455495.1 uncultured Tessaracoccus sp. | reverse complement strand
TTCGCCGGAGGCGAAGGCTGCGGAGAGCACCTTGAGGTCCGCCCCCGCGGAGAAGGCGCGGCTCTCATCATTGGCCACCACCAGAGCGCGGATGTCGCTCAGCCCGGCGGCGGCGGAAAGGGCCGCCAGCGCCGACTCATCGAGGGAATTCAGCCGGGTGCGCAGCACCAGGACGGCGGTGGCGTCGTCGAGTCTGAACACCTGCGCGCCGGAGTCGGCGAAGATCACCTCGGCCCCGCGGGTCAGCTCCGCGACCGTCACCACGCCCTCGCGGCGCGGCAGTTCGGTGACCCCGCCTGCGGTGGACAGCACCGATCCGGGTTCCGGGTAGAACCCACCGGCCCGGGCGGCGGCCCTGAGCAGCGCAGGCGGTTCGGCGCCATAGGCCTTGAGCAGCCAGTCCGTGCCGATGGCGTCGGCGAGGGCGAAGGGACCGCGCTTCCAGGCGTAGCCGAGCACCATGGCCTCATCGACGGCGGCGACCGTGTCAGCGATCCCGGGTGCGGTGTCGCAGCAGTAGCGCAGGGTCTCCAGGAAGACCTCGCGGGCATAACGGCCGGCGGGGGAGTCATGCTCCATGAGCGCCCGCGGATCACGTTCATCAAGGGCCGGGTCCACCGGGGTGGTGCGGGGCCGGTACTCATCGGTGGCCGGGTCGAAGACCTCCCGACCGCGGTCACGGTAGAAGCCCGCCCCCTCCGGGCTGGTGCGCCCGGTCCGACCCCGGGCGAGCAGCCGGGACACCACATCGGCGCCGGTGATGTCATGGTCGTGGAGCGCGTCGTGCTCCGGCAGTGCCCGGTGCAGGGAGCCCCAGATCGGGTGGATGAGCTGCAGTCCGATGTGGTCGAAGAGGCCGAAGACGCCGGTGCGCGGCACCCCGAAGGGCCGGCCGAAGGTGGCGTCGGCGAGCTCCGGGGACAGTTCATCGCGCAGGGCCACGGTGGCGCCGACGGCCAGCCAGAAGTTGCCGATCCGGTTGGCGATGAACCCGGGGGTGTCGCGGCATTCGATGACCACCTTGCCCAGCTGCACCTCGCAGATGTGCCGCAGCCGCGCCTCC
>CAYVWO010000383.1:0-354 GCA_964455495.1 uncultured Tessaracoccus sp. | reverse complement strand
GGCGGCGGCGGTGTCCGCGCTGGTGTCGGGGCCGCGGACCAGCTCCACCAGCGGCATGATCCGCGGTGGGTTGAAGAAGTGGATGACGGCGAAGTCGGGGCGCAGATCCGCGGCCATGCCTTCGGTGAGCACGGAGAGCGCGATGGTGGAGGTGTTGGAGCTCACCGGGGTGCCGGGGGCGCGGTGCGCGGCGATGCCGGCGAAGGTCGCACGTTTGACGTCGATGTCCTCGAAGACGGCCTCGATGATCCACTCGGCTTCGGCCAACCGGTCGAGGTGCTCGCCTATATTGCCCGGGCGTACCCGGTCGGCGAAGGCCGGGGGCCTGAAGCCCCGTGCCGCGCGCCGGCGGTC
>CAYVWO010000382.1:0-2531 GCA_964455495.1 uncultured Tessaracoccus sp. | reverse complement strand
ACCTCCCGCGCGCTCAACAATGCGACGACGCGACAGCCGGCCCCGCAGGCGAGGCAGGATCCGAGCCAGGCACCGAGCGGCAAGCGGTTCAGCGTGCCCGACTACGGTGCCGTGCCCGCCCCCGGCCAGGGCGGATACCCCGGTGACTACGCGCGGCTGCCCGAGATCACCTACCAGCCACGCCGCGACGACAACCCCGACCCGGGCGAGATCGTCTGGACCTGGGTTCCCTACGAGGAGGATCACGCGCAGGGCAAGGACCGACCGGTTCTCCTGATCGGGCGCGACGGCGGATGGCTGCTCGGCCTGCAGGTCACCTCGCAGGACCACGACCGCGACGCGGCGCAGGAGGCCCGCGCCGGCCGCTACTGGATGGACATCGGCACCGGCGGGTGGGACCGGCAGGGCCGGCCCAGCGAGGTGCGCGTGAACCGGATCGTGCGGATCGACCCCGACGGCGTGCGCCGCATCGGCGCCATCCTCGACCGGCGCGTGTTCGACGCCGTCGCCGCCGAGGTCCAGCATCATTACGCTCGTTGAGCCGGGCGCACGCGCGTAGCGCCGTGCCCGAGTCGAAACGTTCCGCCCCTGGTGAACGACCGCGCTTCTGATTCGGGGATTTTCCGCGCGCCCTGATTGAATGAACCACGCACGTTCAAGGAGCCGACATGATCACCGTGACGGACCTCACCAAGGTCTATTTCCAGGGCAAGCGCGAGGTGCGCGCCCTGGACAACGTGTCGTTGACCGTGCCCGCCGGCTCCATCCACGGCATCATCGGGCACTCCGGCGCGGGCAAGTCGACGCTCGTGCGCTGCCTGACGCTCCTCGACCGCCCGACGTCGGGCACCGTCGAGATCAACGGCGTCAACCTGACCGAGGCCCGATCCGACGCCCTGCGCACGGCCCGCCGCCGGATCGGGCTCGTGTTCCAGCAGGCCAACCTGTTCGACTCGCGCACCATCGCCGACAACGTCGCCTACCCGCTCGAGCTGATCGGCACGGACAAGCGGAAGCGCCGCGCGAAGGTCGACGAGCTCCTCGGTCTGGTCGGCCTCGGCGACGCCGGCGAGGCGTATCCCGCGCAGCTGTCCGGCGGCATGCGCCAGCGCGTCGGCATCGCGCGGGCGCTGGCCACCGACCCCGACGTCCTCCTCTTCGACGAGCCCACCTCCGCGCTCGACCCGAAGACCACAGACGAGATCCTGGACCTCATCGTCAAGCTTCGCGCCCACGCCGAGCTTGCGGTGCTCGTCATCACGCACGAGATGCACGTCGTCAAGCGGATCTGCGACTCGGTCTCGCTGCTCGACGGCGGGCGCATCCTGGAGTCCGGCTCCCTCACCGACGTCGTGCGCCGGCTCGACGGCCGCCTCAGCCAGGCGCTGCTCGGCATCCCGCCACACGCGTCCGTCGGCCACTTCCCCGGCACGCTGGTGGACGTGCTGTCCTCCGGCGAGAAGGCGGCGACGCCCGTCGTCGCGCACACGTCCTCGGTGGTGGGCGCGGAGCTGAACATCCTGGCCGGCTCGGTCGAGCACCTGGCCGGGACCACGTTCTCGCACCTGCGCATCGCCGTCCCGCCGGGCACGGACCCGCAGGCGGTCATCGCGGCGCTGCAGGCCCAGGGCGCCGACGCGCGGCTCACCCGCCCCGAGGAACTAGAGGCCCGCCGATGATCCTGCTCGACGCGCTCGGCGACTTCCTGAGCAACCCGGCCATTGCCAAGGCGACGCTGCCCGCGCTGTGGGAGACCATCGTCATGGTCGGCCTCTCCGGTGTGTTCACCGTCGTCCTCGGCCTGCCGTTGGGCGTGGTGCTGTTCGTCACCAAGCCGGGCGGGATGGCCGAGCATCGCGGGCTCAACTTCGTGCTCTCCAGCATCGTGGTCAACATCACGCGCTCGTTCCCGTACGCCATCTTGATGATCTCCCTGATGCCGCTGGCCAAGCTGCTGGTCGGCACGGCCATCGGGCCGATCGCGGCATCGATCTCGCTGACCATCGGGGCGGTGCCGTTCTTCGCCCGGCTGGTGGAGACCGCGCTGCGCGACGTTCCCGCGGGCAAGCTGGACGCCGCCCACGCCATGGGGTCGACGCGAATGCAGTCGATCCGCAAGGTGCTGATCCCCGAGGCCATGCCCACGCTGGTCGACGGCGTCACCACCACGCTGGTCACGCTCGTCGGCTACTCGACGATGGCCGGCCTGATCGGCGGCGGCGGCCTCGGCCGCCTCGCCTACAACTACGGCTACCAGCGCTTCCAGCCCGACGTGATGATCTTCCTCGTGGTGCTCATCATCGTCATCGTGCAGATCATCCAGTTCGCGGGCGACCGCATCAGCAAGGCCGTCGACCACCGCTGACCCCACCCCAAACCACCGGCCCGAATCCCTCGGCGGCCCCAATAATCGGTCAACTTGTTGTTGACCCCGAGCACAAGGAGAAATCCCGATGCGAAAGATTATCCCTACGACTGCCGCCTCGTTGGCTGCCGCCTTCGCCCTCACCGCTTGCGGTGGCTCCGCCGAG
>CAYVWO010000381.1:0-2541 GCA_964455495.1 uncultured Tessaracoccus sp. | reverse complement strand
ACACCCCCGTGCTCGTGGGCGGCGTCGCCACCTACCGCGCCGCGCAGCACCTGATGCGCGCCGGCGCCGCGGGCGTGCTCGTCGGCTTCGGCGGCGGCGCGACGCACACCACGGCGTCGGTGCTCGGCATCGAGGTGCCGATGGCGTCGGCCGTGGCCAACGTCGCCGAGGCGCGCCGCGACTACCTGGAGGAGAGCGGCGGTCGCTACGTCCACATCATCGCCGACGGCGCGGTTGGCCGCTCGGGCGACATGGTGAAGGCCATCGCGTGCGGCGCGGACGCCGTCATGGTCGGCTCCCCGCTCGCCCGGGCCACCGAGGCGCCGGGCCGCGGCTGGCACTGGGGCAGCGAGGCATGGCACCGGAGCCTCCCGCGCGGCGCGCGTTCTTTCTTCCAGCAGGTCGGCACCCTGGAGGAGGTCGTGCTCGGCCCCTCGCGCGTGCCGGACGGCACGATGAACCTGGCCGGCGGCCTCCGCAAGGCGATGGCGCTGACCGGGTACACGGACGTCAAGTCGTTCCAGCGGATCGACCTGATCCTCCACTGACGTGGACGACGCAAGGGAGCGTGGCGTGACGAAACCCGGGATCTCGGCGGAGGACGCGCGGGCCGAGCTGAACCGCATGCGCGGCAGCATCGACAACATGGATTCGGCCCTGATCCACGTGCTCGCGGAGCGTTTCAAGATCACGCAGCGCGTGGGTGAGCTCAAGGCGAGGGCCGGGCTCCCCGCCGCCGATCGCGACCGCGAGGCGCGCCAGGTCGCCCGACTGCGCGCCCTCGAGCTCGACCCCGAGCTGGCCGAGAAGTTCGTGACGTTCATCGTCCGCGAGGTGGTCCGCCACCACGAGCAGATCGCCCGAGAGACCGCCGGCTGAGGTCTCCGTCAGAACGGCCAGATGACCGGGACCAGCAGCGTCGCGACGGTGATGAAGAGCGCGAGCAGGGGAAGGCCGAGCTTGGCGTAGTCGCCGAACTTGTACGCGCCCGGGCCGAGCACCATGGTGTTGGCCGGCGTCGCCACCGGGGTGAGGAAGGCCGCCGCGCCCGCGACGCAGATGCCCATGAGGAGGGGGAGCGGCGACACGCCCGTCGTCTCCGCGATGGTCGTCGCGATGGGGGCGACGATGAGCACGGTCGCCATGTTGCTGATGAACTGGCCGAGGATCGCCACCACGAGGACGAGGCTGAGCAGCAGAAGGTAGCGCGACGAGCCTCCGACGACGGCGATCAGCCCGTCGGCGATGACGTCCGCCGCGCCCGAGGTCTGGATCGCCGTCGATAAGGGGATGAGGCCGGCGACGATCACCAGGGTCGTGATGGAGATCGACCGGTGCGCCTCGGCGACGGTGATGACCCGCGTGGCCACGAGGATGCCAGCCGAGACCAGCACGGCGATGGCCGCGGGCACGATCGCGGTGGCCATGGCGACCACCATGAGCGCGAGCACCACCAGTGCGCCGACGGCCTTCCTTCCGGGCTTGCCCTGCTGGCGACGGACGTCGCTGGGGTGGTCGACGGCGACGAGCCCGTCGGCGTCGGCCTTCCGCTGCAGCTCGCGCCACGGGCCGCGCAGGACGACCACGTCGCCGGCGCGCAGCTTCGTCGACCCCTGCGGGACTCCCGCGCGGTGCACCGCGGCCACGACGAGGTCGCCCCTCTCCGTCGTCATCCCCGGGAAGACCGGGTCGCCGATGAACTCGGACCGCGGCGGGATCATCATCTCCGCCAGCCCGTCCGCACCACCGGCCTCCTCGTTCAGCTCGTATTCGCCGGCCAGGAGCTCGGCGTGCTGGCTGAAGTCCTTCGCCGAATGAGCCGGCACCCGGTCGGGAAGCACGACGGGCCCCAGCCAGAGGACGAGGCAGACGGTCCCGACAAGCAGCGGCACGCCGACCAGCGCGAACTCGAAGAAGCCGATCGGCCGCGTGCCCGCGTCGGCCGCGATCTCGGAGATCAGCAGGTTGACCGGCGAGCCGAGCAGCGTGAGCAGCGAGCCGGCGTGGGCCGCGAAGGCCAGCGGCATGAGCAGCTTCGATGGGCGCTCGTTGATCCGCAGCGCGAGGAGGACACCCACCGGGATGAGCGCGGCGACCGATCCGTTGACGCTGATCAGCGCGGTCAACGCGGCGGTCAGCAGCATCGTTCCCACGAGCACCTGCCGGAGCTTGCTTCCTGCCAGCGAGACGAGCCACTGCCCGACCCAGGCGGTGATGCCCGACGCGTTCAGGGCCTCGCTGACCACGAAGAGGCCGGCGATGAACACGATGACCGGGTCGCCGAATCCCGCGATCGACTGCTCGAACGTCAGCACGCCCGTGAGGTACAGCGTCAGCGCGACGCCGAGGGCCACGACCCCGGGTGGCAGCCGATCCCAGATGAAGACGATGATCGCCAGGCCGAGCACCACGAACGTGATGGTCATGTTCAGGGGCAAGGGAACCTCAGCTCGGGAGTGTGGGCGGTCGGCGGCGCGGGGAACGACGATCCTGCACTCATGGTACGGCGGCCCGGAAGGGGGAATCGAGGCCCGCCTCCGG
>CAYVWO010000380.1:1059-2541 GCA_964455495.1 uncultured Tessaracoccus sp. | reverse complement strand
CCGTCGCGGAGGTCGACGGTGTCGTAGCTTCTGACGCCGGTCTCCTCGTCCTCGTGGGTGTACAGCTCGGAGCAGGCCTGCATCAGGTAGGGGTCCTTGCCGGGACCCGAGGGGAGAGGATCGCGGGCGAGCCGGAGGTCGAGCGGATCGAGTTCCACGCCGTCGACGGGGATGAGGCACAGCGCGGCGGCGTCCCAGCCGCCGTCGGAGACAAGGCGGACGACGTCGCCCTCGCGGTAGTCGCGGTCGCGGGCGACGCGCAGGTCGGCGGGGGCGGGGCCGTACAGCGCGACGGAGCGCGCCAACTGGCTCTGACAACGGGTGACGATCTCGTCGTGCGAGACGACCGCGCCCGGATCCCCGGTGGCGGGCAGCGGCATTCCGGGACCGGTCCAGGCGATGGGAGCCGATGGCGTGCCAGTGGGCGATGGGGAGGGGCTGCCCGACGAGGTGGGGGCGGGGGTGAGGGTCGGCGCGGCGGGCACGGCGCGGGAGGGGCCGAACATCGGGGGGATGATCAGCAGCGCGGCGACGACGAGGCCGGAGCCGGCGACGGTGGCCCTCAATCGTCGGCCTCGACGCGCGGCGCGGGCCTGGGGCAGGAGGTCGGGGACGGTGAAGGCGACGTCGTCGGCGGCGTGGTGCAGGGAGCTCCGCAGGGTGTCGTCGGGCAGGTCGGGGCGGAGGTCGTCGTTCATGGGATCAGCTCCTCGTCGGGGCGGAGGATGCCGCGCAGGGCGTGCATGGCATCGGAGGTGGCGCGCTTGACGGTGCCCTCGGCAATGCCTAGGGCGGCGGCGGTCTCGGCGACGGACAGGTCCTGATAGAACCGCAGCACGACGCAGCCGCGCTGCCGCGGGGAGAGCCCGTCGAGGGCGCGGAGCATCTCGTCGCGATCGTCGACGGCGAGGCTCGCGTCGGCCAGCGGGCGCTCGGGCGAGGCCTCCGTCGGGACCTCGCGCCGCCAAGGCCTCCGGGACTGGTCGATCAGGATGGTTGACAGCGCCCGGCGGGTGTAGGCGAGCGGGTCCGAGACCCGCCTCCAGTGCCGGTGCGCGCGCAGCAGCGCCTCCTGGGCCGCGTCCTCCGCGCGCTGGCGGTCGCCGCAGATCAGGTACCCCGTTCGGCACAGCCCGACGAAGCTCGCCTTCACGAACCGGTCGAACTCCTCGTCGATGCCCATCGCACCTCCTTTCCCCATAGACGAGCCAACCCCCATCCCGGGTTGGGGGGCGGGCGCGCACAAATCTCTGTATACGTGAAGGAAGCCCCATATGGCGCTTCGTCGACGCATACAGAGATTTGTGCGCGGTCTCGACCGGTAGGCTGCGGAGCGTGACGCTGCCGACGCTCTCGCCCGAAGAACAACGCGTGCTGGGGTCCCTCCTGGAGAAGGAGATCACCGTCCCGGACACGTACCCGCTCACGCTCAACGCGCTGCGCACCGCGAACGCTCCGGTATACGCCATGATTGCCCCGGCG
>CAYVWO010000380.1:0-1049 GCA_964455495.1 uncultured Tessaracoccus sp. | reverse complement strand
AAGTCCAGCCGCGAGCCCGTCACCGACTACGACGACCGCACCCTTCAAGACGCCGTCCGTGCGCTGAAGGACAAGGGCCTCGCGGGCGTGACCTGGATGGACTATGGGAAGCGCACGCTGAAGTACGCGCAGTCGGCCTCGAAGACGCTCGACCTGGCCGACGACGAGCGCGCGCTCCTCACCGTCCTCCTCCTGCGCGGGCCGCAGGCGCCCGGCGAGTTGAAGGTCCGCACGGAGCGGCTGCACGGGTTCGCCGACCGCGGCGCCGTCGAGGAGTGCCTGACCCGCATGGCCGCCCGCGACGAGCCGCTGGTCAAGGACCTCGGCCGCCGGCCCGGACAGCAGGACCACCGCTGGGCGCACCTGCTCGGCGACCTGCCCGTCGAGACCGGGCCCGCCGCCGTCGTCGACCGCGAGCAGGCCCTCGCCGACGGCGCAGCCGCCCGCGACGAACGGCTCGCCGCCGCGTTCGCCGAGCTCGCCGACGAGTACGCCGACGAGCGCGCCCAGCAGCTGTTCGACTCGCCGTTCGAGTGGTGGGTGCTCACCCGCGCCGCCGAGCTGGCCGGAGACCGCCCCGTCGCCGACGTCGGCTGCGGCGCGGGCGCCGTGTCGGCCTACCTCGCGGACCTCGGCGCCGACGTCACCGGCTTCGACTCCTCGCCGCAGCAGATCATGTGCGCCCGGCGCCGCCACCCCGAGGTGCTGTTCGAGGGGGCCGACCTCCGCCGCCTCCTCCGCCCGGCCACCGCCGCCGCGTGGGGCGGAATCGTCGCCTGGGACGTGCTGAATCACTTCGCCCCCAGCGAGCTGTCCGCCATCGTCCGGGGCCTCGCCGGCACGCTGGCGCCCGACGGCGTGCTGGTCCTCGCGCTCGACGCCGGCGCCTCCGACGACGCCACCCGCGACCTCGGCGGCCACGCCGTCCCCTGGGTGCTGCACGACCAGGCGGCCGTGCGGGCCGTCCTCGTCGGCGCCGGGTTGGCTGACGTCGAGGCCTACCTCCGCCTCGGCCCCGTCGATCGCCTCTACGTCCTCGCCCGCCGCCC
>CAYVWO010000379.1:0-2572 GCA_964455495.1 uncultured Tessaracoccus sp. | reverse complement strand
GCCTCCCTCGAACGCCTGCAGACCGACTACATCGACATCTTCTACAGCCACTACGACGATGAGAATGTCCTGATCGCGGACCAGGCCACTACCTATGACTCGCTGGTCGCCTCCGGGAAGGTACGCCACATCGCACTCTCCAACTACTCCCCGGAACGCATCCGGGAATGGTTCGAGTACGCCACCGCCCATGACCTGACCCGCCCGGCCGCCATCCAGCCGCAGTACAACCTGCTCCACCGCCGTGACTTCGAGCAGTCCTACCTGCCGATCGCCCGCGAGTACGGCGCACTCGCCTGGCAGCTGGCCAAGGGTGTGACCGCACCGATCGCCTCGGCCTCCACCCCGGAGCAGCTGCCGGCTCTCATCGCCGCCGGCACCCTGCAGCTCAGCGACGCAGAGGTGGCGTCCCTGGACGCGGCCTCCGCATCCTTCGCCTGAACCATCCGACAAGAGCAGGAGCAGAACATGAACACCACTGAACACACCCCCGGGCTGGGCCTGAGCGAACTGCCCGAGCCGGACGGAAGCGTCCTCGTCGTCGGCGACGGCGGCCTGATCGGCAGCAACGCCGCCCGCCAGTATGTCCGCGCCGGCTGGCCGGACCCACCACAGCGCCGACCTCCTCGACACCGCCGCACTCACCGAGCTCATCTCCGCCACGCCGGGCCTGCGTGACACCACCCACCTGGTGTTCGGCGCCTATGTGGAGAAGGCCACCGACCCCGAACTCATCGAGGTCAACGATGCCCTGCTCATCAGCACCCTCGATGCACTGAAGGCCGCCGGGGTGCCGCTGCGCCACGTCACCATCTACCAGGGCGGCAAGGCCTACGGCCATCACCTGGGGTTCTTCAACACCCCGGCCAAGGAGAGCGATCCGCGGCTGATCGCCCCGCACTTCTACGCCACCCAGGAGGACATCCTGCGCGAACGCGCCGGGCGGGACGGGTTCAGCTTCACCGCCCTGCGGCCTGAGGGGGTCACCGGCTACGCCATCGGCAACCCGATGAACCTGCTGCTGGTGATCGGGGTCTACGCGGCGATCTCGAAGGAGCTCGGCCGGCCGCTGCGCTTCCCCGGCACCCGCGCGGCCGATGAGGTGCTCTACCAGACCACCGACGCCGAGCTGCTCGCCCGGGCGAGCGTGTGGGCCGGGTCCGCGGATTCCGCCCGTGATGAGATCTTCAACGTCACCAACGGCGATCAGTTCCGCTGGTCCCAGCTGTGGCCGGTGTTCGCCCGGCACTTCGGCATGGATTATGCCCCGCCGCAGCAGATGTCGCTGGCGGAGACCATGCCGCAGCACGCGCAGATCTGGCAGCGGCTGGTGGAGCGCCACGGCCTGGTGGACACCCCCTTCGAGGAGCTCGTCGGCTGGGGCGTGGGTGATTTCCTCTTCCACCACGAGGCGGACAACATCACCTCCACGGTGAAGATCCGGCAGGCCGGCTTCGCCGACGCCCTGGACACCGAGACCCGGCTGCTGCAGCTCTTCGACCGCCTGGTCGAGGCGAAGGTGCTGCCGCCCCGCTGATCCCTCAAGCCCGCTTATCGACGCCGCCGTGCGCGCACGGCGGCGTCGACAAGCGGGTCAGAGCTTGGCGTGGTCGATGCGGGAGAGGCCCTCATTGACCTCATAGGTGGTCGCGGTGATGTCGGTGATGCCGAAACCGGTGAGCCGGGCGGTGTGCTTGTCCACATAGGCGGCTGCGCTGGCGGCGTCGGTGAAGAGGTAGACGCCGCCGGCGACCTGACGCTGCGGATCCTCCGTCCACACCTTCCAGATCAGGCCCGGCTGCCCGGCGATGTCGGCGGCCAGATCGGCGTAGGCGGCCTCGGCTTCAGCGCCGAAGGGGCCGGTGGAGGGGAACTCGAAAACCAGGAGCTGTGTCATGGGCCCAGGCTACCGCCGGATTCACACCACCGCACCGGCCGTGCCGTTGATCCGGTCCAGCCGGGACTTCAGGTCGAGCACCACCGCCTGGTTACCGTCGAAGAGATCGACCACATTGCCGTAGGCGGCGAACGGCTCCCTGAAGAGATCGGTGATCTCCAGATGACCGACGGCCACCAGCGTGTCCACCATCCGGCGGATGAACCCGATCTGGTTGGCGCTGAGGGTGGAACCCCGGATCAGATCGGCGAACTCCGCGCGGACCGCCTCCTCATCCAGGCCGACGATCCGCCGGATGAAGGCCGCGACGGTGTCCCCGCCGAGGCTCTCCCGCAGCTGCTCCACACCCTCCAGGCCGGCGTCGGCGACCATCGCCTCCAAGGCCCGGACATCGGTGTCCGTCAGCGCCCGGGCGGTGCGTAATTTCCGCATCGCGGTGGAATCGGAGTGGCGCTGCAACGCGGCCCGCAGCTCCTCCTCCACCCGGTCGATGTTGAGGAAGATGTCCGCCCCGGACGCCGGCAGCTCCACCTCGGCGCCCGCCCCGAACTCATCCTCGATATCGGTGATCACCGCCTTCCGCTGGTGCCGGGGCAGATAATCCACCAGCGCCCGCACCCGGGTCCGGACCTGCTCCAGATCCTCCACCGTCACCGCCTCCCACCACTGCGGATC
>CAYVWO010000378.1:0-2608 GCA_964455495.1 uncultured Tessaracoccus sp. | reverse complement strand
CCCCTATAAGTGGGGTGGCGCAAGGGCAGGTGGGGTAGCGTGAAAGGCCAAGCCAGCAGCACTCAGGAGGAGACATGAATCCCATCCAGACCTCGGGCCTGACCAAGCACTACGGCTCGTTCCCTGCGCTCGTCGACCTCGACCTCGAGGTGCGCCCCGGCGAGATCTTCGGCTTCCTCGGCCCCAACGGCGCGGGCAAGTCGACGACCATCCGCGTGCTGATGGGGGAGCTGAACCCGACGGCGGGGTCGGCGACGGTGCTCGGCGCGGCCCCGCGCGAGGTCGCGCACCGGCAGCGCCTCGGTTACCTGCCGCCCGACCTGGCGCTCTGGCCGTCGATGACCGGCCAGGAGACGCTGAGGTTCTTCGCGGGCCTGCGCGGCGGCGTCGACTGGGGCTACGCGCTGCAGCTCGCCGAGCGCCTGGGCGCAACGCTCGACAAGCGCGTGGGAGAGCTGTCGACGGGTAACCGGCAGAAGATCGGCCTGATCTCGGTGTTCATGCACAAGCCGGAGCTGCTCATCCTGGACGAGCCGAACGCCGGCCTCGACCCGCTCGTCCAGCACGAGTTCTGGGCGATGATGCGCGAGGTCGTCGACGACGGCCGCTCCGTCTTCCTCTCCAGCCACACGCTGTCGGAGGTTGAGCGCGTCGCCGACCGCGTCGGCATCATCCGGCACGGCCACCTGATCGCCGTCGAGGAGGTCGCCGCGCTGCGCCGCAAGAAGATGCGGCGTGTCGAGATCGACGTCGACGGCGCCCTCGCCGCCGCCGACCTCGCGGGCGTGCGGGGGATCAGGGACCTTGACATCCGCGCGGACCGCGTCAAGCTGAACTTCGACGGCGACATGGCGCAGCTGCTGGCCGCCGTCACGGCCAAGGCCCGGCTGCGCGACATCCACACGCAGGAGGCGGAGCTCGAGGACATCTTCCTCACCTACTACAAGGACGAGTCGTGAACGCCGCCGTCCTCCGGCGGGGCCTCGCGACCGGGTGGAAGGGGCTCCTGATCACGGCCGCCGTCGTGGCCGCGATGCTGGTGATGGCCCTCGCCATCTACGCCGAGCTCGACCTCAGCATCTACGACAAGCTGCCCGAGGCCGTGCGAGCGCTGATGGGCGTCCCGCACAACGCCGACGCCGCGATCATCGCCTACAACGAGATGCTCGCCTCGATCGGCGCGCTCGCGTTCGTCGGGGTGGCCATCGCGATCGGCGCGCAGGCCGTAGCCGGCGAGGAGCAGGACCGCACCCTGCACCTGGTACTCGCGGCGCCGGTGTCCCGCCTCGCCTACCTGCTCGGCCGCGCCGCCGCGATGGTGGCGCTGCTCGTCGCCGGCGGCGCGCTGTTGTGGGCGGCCGCCGAGCTGGCGCCGCTCGCCGTCGGTACGGAGGTCGGCGACGCGCACCTGTTCGCGCTCGTCGCGCACCTGACGGCGTGCGCGGTCTTCCACGCCTCGCTCGCCCTCGCCGTCGGGGCCGCGACGGGCCGGAAGGGGATCGCCGCGGGGCTGGCCGCCGCCGTCATGGTGCTCGGGTGGCTCGGCTCCGGGCTCCTGCCGCTCTGGCGTGAGGACGCCGCCGACTGGATCCCTTGGACCTGGTTCAACGGATCCAAGCCGCTCGTCAACGGGGTCGACGGCGGGCACCTCGCCCTGCTGCTCGGCGGCGCCGCGGCGCTGATCGGGCTCGGCGCCGTCGGGTTCCGGGCGCGCGAGCTGCGCCTCGCGCAGTCGGGCTCTTCGCTGCTGGCGAGGCTCAAGACCGGCGCGTCAGCGATGGCCGTGCGGCCCCGGCGGAGCGCGGCACGGCACGCCTCCCCGGATCCGGGCGGCGTGTCCGTCGAGGGCCGGGCGCCGTCGCTGCTCGGGCTGCGGCTGTCCGCGCAGCGCGGCCTGCTGCTCTCCGTCGTCCTGCTCATGGGGCTGCTGATGGGCATGTCCATGCCGCTGATGTACGAGGCGCTGAGCGCGGCCATGGGCGACTTCGCCGGCACGTTCCCGCAGACGATGCTCGACCTGTTCGGCGGCGGCGACCTCGGCACCCCGGCGGGCTTCCTGCACCTCGAAAGCTTCGGGATGATGCTTCCGGCGGCGGTGATCCTCGTCGCGACGGTGGCCGCGTCGTCGGGCATCGCGGGGGAGGAGCGCGCCCGCCGGATGTCGCTACTGCTCGCCCAGCCGATCTCGCGCGCCCGCGTGTACGCGACGGTCGCGGCCGCCTCCGCGGTGTACGTGCTGATCGTCGCCGTCGCGATGTTCCTCGGCACGTGGGCCGGCATCGCGATGGCGGGCGTCGACGTGTCGATCGCGAATCTCGCCTGGGCCTGCGCGCTCGCGACGCTGCTCGGCTGGTTCTTCGGCGCCTTCGCGCTGTTGCTTTCGGCGGCGACGGGGCGGTCGTCGGTCGCCGTGTGGGCGACGACGGGGCTCGCCGTCGCGGGCTACTTCGGGTACACGCTGCTGCTCGCCGCCGGTGAGAAGGACTCCGGCTGGTGGTCCCCGTTCCGGGCCTACCTGCACGGCCCGCCGCTGATGCATGGCGCCGAGTGGTGGCAGCCGGTGTGGCTCGCCGTCGGCGCGGTCGCCTTCCTCGCCGCGGGCCTGCCG
>CAYVWO010000377.1:0-2623 GCA_964455495.1 uncultured Tessaracoccus sp. | reverse complement strand
AGCGCATCCTGCCCGAGCTGGGACACCTTGAAGTTCGGAAGCTCACTGCGGAACACGTGAAGGCCTGGCACAAAGACGCCCAGGAGTTGAAGACCCCCACGTACACCGCCCACGCCTACGCCCTGCTGCGCACGTTGATGAACTCCGCCGTCGACGACAAACTCATTGCGGCGAACCCGTGCACCGTCAAGGGCGCCGGGGTGGCAAAGCGCGCCACCCGGACAGTGCCCGCCACGCTCGACGAACTGGCGATCATCGTCGACAACATGCCGGACCGTCTGCAACTCGCGGTGCTCCTTGCCTGCTGGTGTTCGCTGCGGTTCGGGGAGGTTACCGAACTTCGCCGCTCAGACATTGACCTGAGGAAGCAACTCGTGAAAGTACGACGCGGTGTTGTCAGGGTCGACGCGGAGATGATCGTCGGCAGCCCCAAGAGCGAGGCGGGTTCGCGCGATGTGGCGATTCCCCCTCACTTGATGGCGCTCGTTCGTGAGCACCTGGCTACGCACGCTCAGCCGGGGCCGTCGGGGCTGTTGTTCTATGGTCGTGACGGAACCCAGATCACCCAGTCGACGTTCAGCGGGCGCCCGGCGCGGCGTCGCAAGATCAATGGCCGGTGGGCGAACGAGTCGGCCACCGGGTTTGCGAGAGCGAGGGAGGCGGCCGGGCGGCCCGACCTTCGGTTCCACGACCTCCGCCACACTGGGGCCACGATGGCGGCGCAGGCGGGCGCGACGCTCCCAGAGTTGATGCTTCGCCTCGGGCACTCAACCCCGGCCGCGGCAATGAGGTATCAGCACGCCGCCCGTGACCGTGACGCGGAGATTGCACGGAAGCTCTCCGAGCGCGCCGACCTGCTGGGCAAGGAGCCGGAATGAACGACGAAGGTATCGTGCAGATCGTCTGCCACCACTCCAACGGGCAGAGCGTCGCGGCCGCGCGCGTAGTCGCCGAGGTCTGCGTTGACGTACCGATGGGTGTCCCCCGCGAGTTGCCGGAGGAACTGGCGCACTTGGGCACCCCGCAGGTTCTGCTTGTCCTCGGCAGCGGTGGCCGAGTCATGCACCGCCGCAGCAAGGAGGACGCCGTTGGATCACTGCCCTTGCCGCCGGACCTGCAACTTCAGGTTGACGCGAGCCTAGCGCGGATGGTCGCCGCAGTCGGCGCCGGCGGCGTCGACCGAGGGCCCACGGCGACGGCCGCGCAGCGCCGCGCTGCGGTTACGAGCCGGACCAGCGGGCGGGTGATGGCGGAGGTCTGGTTTGAGTTCAGGTGTCGAGACTGTAGGCACACCGTCCAGAAGCGCGAGGAAGTTCTACGCCCTGTGATTCAGGTTGCGGCAGAACTCGGCATACCTGCTACATTAAAGGTGCTTGACGACATCCCAGGAAGTCGCAGGTAGTCCCCCGGGCCCTCCTCGGACAGGTTTCATCCTGCCCAGGAGGCCCCAATGGCTCGAAAGCAGCCAGACCCCCACCGCCCGGAGTACATCTCACCCGACGACGGCGCCGCGCGCTGGAACGTCTCTCGCGACACCATCCGGCGCCTAATCTCGTCCGGCCAACTCCCCGGCTACCGGCTAAACGGCCGCATCATCCGTATCCGTGTCGACGAGCTCGACGCGTGTTTCAGGCCCATCCCCACCGTCGGCACCATCCGCGGTGCCGCATGAGCGCGCCAGCCCTTCAGGGGCGACTCAACCGGGCATCGGGCCGTAACACCGAGACCGCATCGGGAGAGCTCTGCGCTGAGCAGGTGGCTCACGTTCGGCACGTGTTCCTGGAGGCCACGGGGCGGCGGATCAGTGCCCGTGCGGTGTGTGCCGAGTGGGTGAAGTTCCTCCGCCGCCGAGCGGTCGTCGATACCTCGCCGCTGACGATGGTTCGGCGCGGCGAGGTCGTTCGTTCGGTCGCGGTTGACGGGTTTGCTGAGCAGCTGGTTACCGAGCTGGGGGAGGTCGGCTGATGTCCCCCGTGAATGACCGACGCCGCCCCCTGGAGGGCGGCTCGGAAGCGATGGTCGGCGCTTCCTCCAGTGTATGCCATGACGGCGCTCGTCGTCTGCGTGACGATCTCGACGGGGCGTTCGTGGTGCTCGTGTACACCCCGAACAACGTCGTGCGTCGCAGGGTGTTCCTGACCGTGGCGGCCGCGCAGCGTGCGGCTGATCGTGCCGAAGCTCGCGGTGATCGTGTGCGCGTCGAGCTGTGCAAGCTGGTTCCGGTGTCGGAGGTGCTCCGATGATGAACTTCAAGCTGGCGACCCTGGCCGCCGAGCTGGGGCCGTTCGCCCGTCGCGTCGTGGAGGAGGCGCTGACGACGGCGATGCCCGCGTTCTGGGAGCGCCGCGCCGAGCAGCTCGACGACGCCAGGCCGCGCCGGTCGGACTTCAACGGCCGCGCATCGTCGACGGCACTGGCCGAGCGTGACCGTCGCCTGGCCGAGCAGGCCGCGGCCTGTCGTGAGCACGCCGAGCTGCTACGGATGTTCCCCGAGGAGGAAGCCGTCGTCGACCTCGTCGCCGACGTGTGGGACGAGGTGAGGGCGGCATGAGCACGCGCACCTGTACCGGCTGCAACGCCCCGTTGGACCCCTGCCTGACCGCCGAGGGTGACACCACTCATC
>CAYVWO010000376.1:0-2629 GCA_964455495.1 uncultured Tessaracoccus sp. | reverse complement strand
AGAGCGATCGCCAGGTAGGGGCCCTCCTCGTCCTCCAGCCAGAACCGCTCGCGGATGCGGGTGGCCATCGCCTCGGCGAAGGACTGCCACTCGGCGGCGCTGGCGCGTTCCTCGTCGCTGCGGCCGAACTTGGCCACGAGCCGGGCGCCTGCCTGAGCAGCTGCGGCTGCGTAGCCCTGGACCTCCACCAGCACGATGGGGCCATCGGCGATGCTGCCGTCGGCGAACCTGATCGAGTCGCCCGAGTCTTTCCATCCCTGGTTGGCCAACCCGTGACCGGACTCGTCAAAGTACTCGAGGAAGCCGTCTGCATCGGCGTCGGCATGGTCACGCAACCATCCGAGGGCGGCGACGACGTGGTCCATCATGGCCGCGACCTCGTCCCCGCGCCCCAGCTCCACGAGCCTGTCGGCGAGCATGAGCCAGAGTGGCGTGGCGTCGATGGTGCCGTAGTACTCGGGCGGCAGGACCGTGGCGTCGTCGTGCAGGTCCAGCGCCACGCGTCGCACCTCGTGCAGGATCTTGCCGGGCTGCTCGGCGGTGTTGACGTCTGTCTTGACGCCTTGCCGGGCGGCCAGGGTGCGCAGGGTGGCGAGGCCCAACTCGGGGGCCACCTGGGCAGCCATCAGGGCGGCGATCAGCGAGTCGCGGCCGAATAGGGTGAAGAACCAGGGGGCGCCGGCGGCGACGAAGTACCGCGTCGGGTCGTCGCGCTCGGCGAGCGCGAGTCCGTTGAGGTCGGCGGCGCTGGCGGTCAGCAACCGCCGCAGAGAGGGGTCGCGGACGTCAGGGAGCGCGAACTCCACGTCCGCGGCCACGAACTTGGCGTCGGCGTCGGTGAGTTCCAGCCGCCACTCCACCGCGACGATCTGCCCAGGATCCACCGCGACAGCCCAGCTGAGCGTCACCCCATCCGAGGTGGTCTGGATGCTCGCCGTGTCCGACACGAGCCTCGCCCGGGTGGACTCGTCGCGCCAGTGCCACACCCACCCGCCGTCGGAGGCCGACGGCGGCTCAGCCGACGCCACGGGGCCGAGCCCCACCTTGACCGACTCCATCGGGGTGGCATCCAGCCCCAGTGACACGCTGAACTCGACGCGCTGCGACCGGCTGGCTGCGGAGGCCAGCTCGATGCGCTCGGACACCGCCGCGCCCCGGGTCTGCCGGTGACGGGTGAGGGTCAGCAGCGGATCGGCTCCCTCGGACGGCGTGCGGAGCACCGTTATGAACCGGCCCCGCGACCCTTCGAAGGCATGCGAGACGGGTTCGGCGTCGTGCGACGCCACCGCCAGGGTCACGCCCGAGATCACCCGGTCGTCGCCGCAGTAGATGCCCTCGACGCCGCGGCCGCCGGCCTCGCCGTCGGGGGTGGACCACCACTGGAGGGGCGCCTTGGGAAGGCAGACCAGCCGGTGCAGAAAGGGTTGGTTCATGGGCCGAGTCCTCGCGGGTTGCAGTTCGATCACGAAATCCTACGGCTCTTGACACCAACGGATCCCCTCGGCACTGCTGCAGCAGGGTTTATCGATAAACTCAAGGAAACTTTCACCAGCACGAGGAGGTGCGGGAATGAAGAGGCCGACGCTCGACACGCTCGCCGCCGAGCTGGGCGTGTCTCGCCAGACGGTGTCCAACGTGCTCAACAACCGTGCCAAGGTCTCCCCGCAGACCCGGAGCCGCGTGCTGGATGCCATCGAGAAGGCCGGGTACCGGCCCTCGGCGGCGGCGCGCGCGCTGCGGACCCAGCAGACCTACAACCTCGGCATGCGGCTTCGGAACGCCGGCGACGGCATCAACGGCGCTGTGATGGACGGCTTCCTCCACGCCCTGACCAGCATCGCCGGCGGTCGCGGCTACCGGATCGTCCTGTTCACAGCCGACGACGACGCCGGCGAGATCGAGACGGTGCGCGAGTTCCGGGACTCCCATGCTGTCGACGGGGTGATTCTGGCCGACACGCACGTCGGGGATGAACGCCCCGATGCGATCGTGGATCTCGGACTGCCCGTGGTTGCCTTTGGGCGGCCCTGGGGCCGGGAGTCGCGGCACTCCTGGGTCGATGTCGACGGGCGCGCCGGGGTCGCGGAGGCCACGACTCACCTGCTCGGCCTCGGACATCGCCTCGTGGGCTTCATCGGTTGGCCCAACAGCAGCGGCGTCGGTCGGGACCGGCAGTCCGGCTGGATCGAGGCCACGGGGTTCGGGCCCGACGAGCAGGAGCGCTACAGCGCTCACCGCGAGGATTCACTCGACTCGGGCAGGGACGCGATGGCGACGCTGCACGCCGAGGGCGTCACCGCCGTCGTGTGCGCCTCGGACTCGTTGGCGCTGGGTGCCCTGCGTTACCTGGAGAGCCACCAACTCGCCGAGCAGGTCGTCGGGTTCGACGACACGCCGGTGGCGCGCATGGTCGGCCTCAGCAGCCTCCGCCAGCCAGTCGAGGACGTCGCCCAGGCCGTCATCGACCTCCTCACCGACCGCATCGCCGACCCGGCCGGTCCCGCTCAACAGATACTTCTCCCTCCCCGCCTGCAGTGGCGCACTGCCGGCTCACCCTCCTGAAAGGAACCATCCATGTCCACACGACGTTTCGCCGCCCTCGGGGCATCGCTGGCCGCCGCGGCACTGA
>CAYVWO010000375.1:0-2630 GCA_964455495.1 uncultured Tessaracoccus sp. | reverse complement strand
GTCGCGCCGAGAATCTTCGCTCGGAGGTCGCGGACCTCGCCGCGAGGAGGGAGCGTGCCGAGGAGCAGGCGGCCTCGTTCGTGTCTAACGCAGAGCAGGTCCAGCTTGAGCTCGAGGCCGACGCGGCCGCGGTTGAGGCGAGGATCAAGGAGCGCATCGCCAAGGAGAAGGCGCGCTTGGCGAAGCTGGAGGCGGAGCGGAAGCGGAAGGCGAAGCTGGAGGCCGAGCGCAAGGCGGCTCAGGAGAAGGCCGACCGGGCTGCGCGCGAGGCGAAAAACAAGAAGGCGGAGAGCAAGAAGTCGAGTTCCAAGAAGTCAAGCAGTTCGTCGTCCAGCGGCAAGAAGTCGAGCAGCGGCTCCTCGACGTCGAAGAGCAGCTCGTCGTCCAGCCGGACCTTCATCTACCCGGCTGGAGGCCGGATCACCTCGCAGTACGGCATGCGCCTGCACCCCGTGCTCGGCTACTGGAAGTTGCACGACGGTACGGACTTCGGCGCGTCCTGCGGCACCCCGATCAAGGCCGCGGCGTCGGGCGTCGTGAGCGACCGCTACTACAACGCGGGTTACGGCAATCGGCTGATGATCGACCACGGCAAGGTCAAGGGCGAGTACGTCACCACCGGCTACAACCACGCGTCGAAGTACATCGTCAGCGTCGGCGATCGGGTCTCGCAGGGAGAGACCATCGGGTATGTCGGCAGCACGGGATACTCGACGGGTTGCCACCTTCACCTCATGGTGTGGGAGAACGGCAGCTTGGTGAACCCGATGTCGAAGTGGTTCCGCTGAGGCCTCGGCTGACATACTGGACAGATGCCCAGGGAACAAGGACAGAAGCTCGTCGCGCAGAACCGCCGCGCGCGGCATGACTATGCCATCGAGGACGTCTACGAGGCCGGGCTGGTCCTGACGGGCACCGAGGTCAAGACGTTGCGCAACGGCAGGGCGACGATCGGCGAGGCCTACGCCACGGTCGACGACAGCGGCGAGGCCTGGTTGATCAACGCGAACATCCCCGAGTACGAGTTCGGAACCTGGCGCAATCACTCGGCGAGGCGGACGCGCAAGCTCCTCCTGAACCGCAAGGAGATTGCGAAGATCTCCCGCGCGCTCGAGGGCGCGGGGCGAACACTGATCCCGCTGTCGCTGTACTTCAAGGACGGCTACGCGAAGATCGAGATCGCCGTCGCCACCGGCAAGAAGGACTGGGACAAGCGCCGCGACATCGCCGACCGGGACGCGAAGCGCGAGGCCGAGCGGGGGCTCGCCAGCCGGTATCGGTACAACCGCCGCTGAGCGTAGACCGGCCTCCTACGCGGCGCTGGCGATGGGCCACCCACCTGGGGGCCTCTGGTTCCGGGGTAGGTTCAGGGGATTTCCCGGTTGGTTCGCCGTAGGCACGAGGACAGAATTGTCGGCATGAGCCTGCCGTACCACTCCCCGAACCTGATCTCCGACGACCAGCGCGAGCGCGCCGTCAACCACCTGCAGGCGCAGTACGCCAACGGCACCATCGGTGAGGCGGAGCTGGATCGTCGGCTCGACCTCGCTCTCAACGCGCACGACAGGGTGCAGCTCAACCGGTCCTTGCTGGGGCTGGCCCGGATCGCCCCCGCGATGCTGCGGCCGACGGCGCCGGGGCAGCCGAACCCGGCGGAGAACGTCGGTGGCGGTCTCGTGCAGTTGAGCGGCCTGTTCACGTCGTTCGTCGGCCCGGCGGTCGTGAAGGCGTCGACGCGCCCCGGCTCCGCGCTCTGGTGGGAGGCGTCGCGGGCGCTCAGCCTCCAGCTCACCGCACTGACGGCCGCCGTCGCGGCGTTGATCCTGTCACAGCTCCTCGGCTTCGGCGGGCTCATGTTCATCGGATGGCTCGCCTGGCTCACTGCGACGATCTGGGCGGGTGTCCGCGCCTTCAATGGCCAGCCCGGGACGAAGCCGTTCGAGGGATTGCTGCTGTTCCGGCCGAAGCACGATGCGAGGGCGCTGACGAACACGCGCTAGACTAGGACACGAACAACTCAACAGGGGGTGACTGGTTTCGACTTGGGGCGGTAGTCCCAGGGGAAGCGGGTCGAGGATCCACGTTTATCTCGTAAACGCTGCGTGGAAACCAATAAGTGCCAACAACAACCGCACTGACTTCGCTCTGGCTGCCTGATCAGCTAACGAAGGGTCAACTCGGAACTGCCTTCGGTCCGAGGTCTGGCCTCATCTAGAGGGCTTGCTGAGTAGCCTGCGTTTCAGGGGCTGCTCGGGACTTTACTGGAACTGGGTCCGTTTGCGACATGCCGACATGAGTGCAAGGACCGAGTAAAACGCCTAGTCGGCTGCACCCGGAGAAGCCCTGGTTCATCCTTCAAGGACGCGGGTTCAATTCCCGCCACCTCCACCTCGGGGGGAAGTGTCGAACTCTACGTTCAGCACTTCCCCCGCCTGTTGGGCCTCGGCCAGATCCTCAAATCGGATCTCTGCGCCGCGGTCGAAGAACCACGAGGCGATGGTCAGCGTGTCCACGCCGACGAAGATCTTGTCGACGAAGTACTCGAACAGCAGATCCCTCGTCTCGGCCGTGTCCATGGTCGCGTGGGCGAACCGCTGGTAGAACGCACCGATCGACGCCTCATCCTCGAA
>CAYVWO010000374.1:1411-2637 GCA_964455495.1 uncultured Tessaracoccus sp. | reverse complement strand
GTGCGTCCAACTCAATTGTCGCGACAGTGATGCGACAATCTCTCGATCGGGAAAGACTTGCGCGAGCTTAACCATGCGGTACAAGCCGGCACGGCTGAATCCTCGCCCGAACTGGCCCGTCAGTTGTTGAGCCAGTGACGCCACAATCTCCCTCGCGTAGTCAGCTCGCTCGCGTTGCAGCACCTCCACGTCGACCAGCCGTCCAATCTCCCAGTGCATCAGGGTCAGTGCCGCGTTGGCCTGCACGGCGACCACGGCGCGCGTCTGGTTCACCAGCGCCGCCACCCGTAGGTACAGGGACTCTGTCGGTCCGGAATCGTCGCGGAGGTCGACCTCGTTCGTCATGATTTGCCCCTTCTGCCTATCCGTCTGCCATCGCCACGGCAGTATGTCGTCGACCCTAAACACGACCACCGACATTTCCTTGCGGCCACCGCCCCGCCGACGACGACCGCGATGAGTTGACAGCTTTGGCCACGTCTTCCGCTTGCTCGGCACGCTCGCATCATGGCTACCGCCCCTGCGACAGGCTGACGCGGCTCCTCGCTGGTCAGAGAGCCGCAACCTCTGACAGCGCATCGGCGTGGCTTTCCGCCGACGCCATCGATCCGTGGGCCTCGCGGCTCCGCCCGCCGCTGGTGCCCACGGAAGTCGGACAGGTCAGCGTCCCAGCAGCAGCCCGTCGGCACCCTTCGCAATGCGGCCCCAGGCGAGTCCTACGGCGACGGCGCGATCCAGCACCTGCACCGCCTTGGGCGTCCGGCGCTTCAGGCCGAACACTCGGAGCGTCTCGGTATGCAACTCCTCCTCGGCCATGCCGTGGGCGTTGATGCACAAGTCGCGCATCGCGTTGGCGACCTCGACGTCGGAGATCTGGTCGATGGGTCGCTGCCCCGACGAGTCGGCGCGGTACAGCAGCCAGTCGCGCGGATCAACCTCAGGCGCCCAGTAGAAGCCGGCTGCGTCCGCGCTTCCGGGGACCGCGCGGAGGATCGCCGCGGAACGCGACGCTACGACCCGCGTGAGACCGAACGCGCCTGCTGTGAGCTTTGCCAGCCGATCGGCGTGGATCGGCCCCTCCTGTCGGATGCCCGCGAGGAGGACCTCCCGCACGCGCTGGGTCGCCTGGACGGACGCCCCCGAGCGCACCTCGAGCGCGTCCAGCACATCGATGGGACCCGCGCACCCAGGCTCCCACGCCACAAAGGCGCGTGAGTTCGATGGCA
>CAYVWO010000374.1:889-1401 GCA_964455495.1 uncultured Tessaracoccus sp. | reverse complement strand
CCTGCGACTCGTCCGCGAACGAGTCGGGCTCCTCAACCGCCCAGCGTCGTGCAGGAGGTGCCGCCGGGCTCTCCTCCTCGGTCTCCTCGGGCTCGAGCGCCACCACCTGCTGGTCCGCCGTCGTCATCGTCGCCGTCTCAACCGCCTGTTCCAGCCTGTCCAGGACGGCCTCGCGCTCGCTCAGCCACTCGGGCAGCCACACGCGCTCGACCGCGGGCCACCGCATGGCCTTGCGAAGCACATCGCTAGGCATGCCGTCGCGGTCGCCCACCGTGCGTCGTCTTGCCCACACAGGGCCGTCGAGCAGCACAGCGACGAGCGGCTGCTCTGGGTCAGATGGCTTGGCCAGCTGCAGGTCGACCCGGAAGTCGGCGAGCCCGATGTCCCAGGCAACGCCTGGAAGGAAACCATGGACGGCACCGTTATCAACGACGGGTGGACCGGCAACAGGGTCATTGACGATTGGGATCGCGGCGACCCGCTCAATCGGGCGCTGTCGGCGGCCAGCGCCT
>CAYVWO010000374.1:0-879 GCA_964455495.1 uncultured Tessaracoccus sp. | reverse complement strand
CTTGGCCAGCTGCAGGTCGACCCGGAAGTCGGAGAGCCCGATGTCGGTCGTTACCGCCAGCCCGCGAGCACTGATGGCTGCAGCCATCTCCTCGCGGTGCCGGTCAATGCTGACGGTGCGCGTGATCGCCCGCTCAAGGGTGCCGGTGCCGGAGGCCGCGACGTCGAGATACCCGCGCAGGTGCTTGATGCCCACCGACGAGGTCTCCTCGGCGCGCAACTGCGCCGGGTCGAACGACGAGAACACGATGACCTGCCGCCGCGCCCGGGTGATGGCGACGTTGAGCCTTCGCTCTCCCCCGGCTCGGTTCAGCGGGCCGAAGTTCAGCGGCAGGATGCCGCGCTCGTTGACGCTGAACGCCGTCGAGAACAGCACGACGTCGCGTTCATCGCCCTGGACGTTCTCGAGATTCTTCACGAACAGGCCGTTGCCGCTTCTCGACTCGAGCGCCTCGACGATGCGTTCGTCGCCCGTGTCGCGGATGAGCGCCTCGATGTAGGCGCGCTGCTGCTGGTTGAAGGTGACCACGCCGATCGACGGCACGGTGCCCTCCGGTGCGTGCGCGAACCTTCGCTGTATCTCCTCGACGACGGCCTTGGCCTCGACCGGATTCGTGCGCTTGAGCTTCCCGCCGCTGTTGCGTAGGAACTCGCCGTCCACTCGAACCAGGCTGATCCCGTGCCCGGTGATAGAGCTGTCGCTCCGCCCCACGGTCGGGGACGGAAACGAGGAGAGCTTCCCGTCGTAGTAGTGCGCGTTGCTGAAGGCGATCAGCGCCTCGTCCTGCGAACGATAGTGCCAGGTGAGCCACTCGCGGCGGACACGTGCTTGGACGCACTCGGACAGGATCGATTCCTCGTCCTCCACGACGCCCTCGAA
>CAYVWO010000373.1:0-2639 GCA_964455495.1 uncultured Tessaracoccus sp. | reverse complement strand
TGCGAGAACGTGTTGGTGGTGACCATCTCGATGGTCAGGCCGGCCTTGGCCGCGGCGTCGCGCAGCTGCGCGAGGCGGGCCTTGCGGACGTCCTCGGGCGCGTCGAACGCGTAGACGTCGTTGTCGTGGAAGGTGATGCCCCAGGCGCCGAGCTCGGCGAGCTTGTCGGCGTATTCCCAGGGGTCGAGGGCCGGGCGCGAGGGCCCGCCGAACGGGTCGGTGCCCGTCCAGCCGACCGTCCACAGGCCGAAGGAGAACTTGTCTTCAGGGGTTGGCGTACGCATCAGCAAAGCCTCTTCTCGATCGAGTAACGCGGACGCCTGCGTCCGCTTTTGTTGTTGTTCACAACATATTTGACGGAACGCGTGCTGTCAACTCCGATCTCGGGCATGATGGGGACATGGTTGAGAGCGGTAGTTCAGGGTTGACGCAGTCGTCGGTGCGGTCGTCGAACCTCGCACTCGTGCTCGGGCAGATCCTTCACCAGGGCGCGCCTCGGTCGAGGGCCGATATCGCGGCGCAGCTGGGCATGACCCGATCCACCGTCTCCCGCCTGGTCGACGACCTCATCGCGGGCGACGTCGTCGAGGAGGGGACCGCTGTCGGCAACGGACGCGGCCGGCCCGCCGTGCCGCTCGCCGTGCGCCGCGGGGCCGTCCACGCGCTGGGGCTCGAGGCCAACGTCGAGCGCCTCGTGGCCACCGTGGTCGACCTCTCCGGCGAACTCCTCGCCGTCGCCCGCCGCGACCTCGACGTCACGGCCCTCACTCCCCCGGACGCTATGGCGCAGCTCGCCGACCTCGCCAGGGAGGCCCTCGCCGCGGCGCCTCCCGGCGGGCGGCTGGCCGGGGCCGCCCTCGCCATCCCGGGGCTGGTGGACCGGCTCGGCCGGACCGTGCTGCGCGCGCCGAACCTCGCGCAGTGGGAGGGGCTAGACCTCGTCGACCTCTGGGACCTCTCGATCGACGACGCTCCCGTGGCGCTGCGCGCCGCGAACGACATCGACTGCTCGGCCCTGACCGTGCTGCGCGAGCAGCCCGGGTCGTCGTTCGTGTACGTCACCGGCGAGGTGGGCATCGGCTCGGCGATCTCGCTGGACGGGCGGCTGCTGACCGGCAGGCACGGCTGGGCGAGCGAGCTCGGCCACCTGTGCGTCGACCCCCGCGGCGAGCGCTGCGGGTGCGGCGCCGTCGGCTGCCTTGAGACGATCGCGGGCGCGCACGCGTTGCTGCGCGAGGCGGGACAGCCCGACATCGACGCCCTCCTCGCGGCGCTGACCGACGGCGACGCCCGCGCCCTCGCTGCGGCCGAGCGCGTCGCCGAGGCGCTCGGGCTCGCACTCGGCGGCGCCCTCAACCTGCTCGACGTGACCACGGTCAACCTTGGCGGCCATCTCGGCTTCTTGGAGCCGTGGCTGCGGGAGCCGCTGAGCCAGGCGCTCGCCGACCGCGTCCTCTGGGCCGGCTACTCCGACATCGAGATCGCCGTCATCAGCCAGGCGCCGCTGCGCGCCGCCCTCGGCGCCGGCCTCGCCGCCCTCACCGCCGTCGAGCAGGACCCCGCGGCCTGGATCGGCCCGCTGCTCGAGCGCTGATCAGCTCCAAGGGCGAACGGCCCGATAGGCGTCCACGACCTCCGGGTGCGCCTCGGAGGGAGGCAGTTCACGGACGACGAGTTCCCACACGGGCGGGTCGACGGTGCCGGCCGTCACCCACGCCGCCTGGCGCGCGGCGCCGAGCGCGACGTACTCCCCCGGGGACGGCATCGCGACGGAGACGGGGAACAGGGCGGCGGCTACAGCCTGGACCGCGGGCGAGGCCGCGGCGCCGCCGGTGAGCAGCACACGGGAAGCTGACGTCGTCGCGTCCTCTAGGCAACCAAACGCATCCACGAGAGCGCACACGACGCCCTCGGCCGCGGCGCGCGCCAGATTCTCCCTCGTCAACGAGCCGAGCGTCATGCCGTGCAGCGACCCGGTCGCGTCGGGCAGGTTGGGCGTGCGCTCGCCCTCGAGGAACGGCACGAAGATCAGTCCTCCGGCGCCCGGCTCGGCGGCGAGCGCGAGGGTGGCCAACTCCTCATGGCCGACGCCCAACAGCCGCGCGGTGGCGTCCAGCACCCGCGCACCGTTCAGGGTGGCGGCCAGGGGAAGGAACCTGCCGGTCGCGTCGGCGAACCCGGACACGAGACCCGAGGCGTCGCGCGCCGGCGCGTCCGTGACGCCGCAGACGACGCCCGAGGTGCCGATCGAGACGACGACGTCGCCCGCCGTCAGGCCCATGCCGAGCGCCGACCCCGCGTTGTCGCCCATCCCCGCGCCGACGGCGACCTCGCGACCGCCGAGGCTGCCGGTGCCGACCCGCTCGCCCGGGGCAGCGACCCGCGGCAGCACGATCCGGGCGGCGGCCTCGTCGTCGATCCGCAGCGCGGCGGCGAGGACATCGCGGCGGTACTCGTTGGCCACCGGGTCGAAGTAGCCAGTGCCGGAGGCATCCGAGCGGTCGGTGACCAGGTCCTCGAGTCGGCCGGCGCCGAGGATCTTCCACGTGAGCCAGTCGTGCGGCAGCGCGACGGCGGCGATGCGCGCCGCGTTCTCCGGCTCGTTGTCGGCCAGCCAGCGCAGCTTCGTCACCGTGTAC
>CAYVWO010000372.1:0-2652 GCA_964455495.1 uncultured Tessaracoccus sp. | reverse complement strand
CGTCGGCGTCGACCTGGTGCGCGTGCCCTGGGCGCTGCTCGGGCTGTTCGTCGTCGGCGCCGCCCTCGCGGGCATCCTCGCCGCCGTCGGCCCGGCCCGGAGGGCGGCGCGGGCGAGCGTCATCGAGTCGATCGCGGTTGACTAACCCCCGCTATGATGCTGGCGACACCGACTTTCAAAGGGGAGCCTCGTGAAGATCCGAGTTGAGCGCGAAGCGTTGGCCGATGCCGTGGCATGGGTGGCGCGCAGCCTCCCCAACCGGCCCACGGCGCCGATCCTGGCCGGCATGCTGCTCGAGGCCGACGCCAGCGGGCTGACGCTCAGCAGCTTCGACTCGACGACGTCGGCGAAGGTCACCGTTCCCGCCAACGTCACCGACGAGGGCACCGTGCTGGTCTCCGGTCGGCTGCTGAACGAGATCGCGCGGTCGCTGCCGAACAAGCCGGTGGAGCTCAACGCGGACCACTCGCGGGTCGAGCTGACCTGCGGTCAGGCGCGGTTCACGCTGCAGACGCTGCCCGTCGAGGAGTACCCGACGCTGCCGAACATGCCGTCCCAGACCGGCGTCGTCAACGCCGCGGAGTTCGAACGCGCGGTCGGCCAGGTGTTCGTCGCCGCGGGCCGCGACGAGCTGCTGAACGTGTTCACGGGCGTGAAGGTGGAGATCGACGGCGAACACCTGTCGCTGCTGGCCACCGACCGCTACCGCATGGCGCTGAAGGAGCTCACCTGGAACCCGGCGACGCCCGATGTCGAGGGCAGCGTGCTCGTCCCCGGCAAGGTGCTCGCCGACACGGCGAAGTCCATGACTAGCGGCGAGACCGTCACCATCTCGCTTTCGACGACCCAGGCGGAGGGCGAGGGCCTCGCCGGCTTCGTCGGCGAAGGCGCCAAGGGCTCCCGCGAGGCGACGACGCGCCTGCTCAGCCAGTCCTTCCCGAAGGTGCGCCACCTGATGGATGTCAACGCGACGGTGTCCGTGCGCGTCTCGACGGCGGACCTGCTCGCCGCGGTCAAGCGTGTCGCGCTGGTGGCCGAGCGCAACACGCCCCTGCGGATGCGCATCAACGAGGACCACATCACGCTCGAGGCCGCCACCGGCGACCAGGCGCAGGCCTCGGAGGCGCTTGAGGCGCAGGTCGACGTCGTCGGCGACGAGCCGTCGATCACCGACGCCGGGTTCAACCCGCATTACCTGCTCGACGCGCTGACCGCCGTCGACGCCCCCTTCGCGCACTTCTCGTTCACGCTCCCCGGCAAGCCGTGCCTGATCATGGGCCTGGCAAGCATCGACGCCGACCCGCTCGGCGACTACCGGCACGTGATCATGCTGATGCGCCTCCCCGTCGAGAACGCCTAGCGCCCCTTGAGCCGTGCCAAAGCGCGACGCGCGACGCGCGCCTGCGTCGCCGCGCTCCTTGGGGCACGGCTCGAGGAGCGGTGAAGGCTCAAGGAGCGTGAGTTCATGTTCGTGACCGAGCTGTCGCTCACCGACTTCCGCAACTACGAGACGGCCCAGCTGGAGCTGACCGACGGCGTGACGGTGTTCGTCGGGTCCAACGGGCAGGGCAAGACCAACCTGGTCGAGGCTGTGGAGTACCTGTCGACCATGTCGTCGCACCGGGTGTCGGCGACGGCGCCGCTGATCCTGGCGGGGGCGGAGTCGGCGGTGCTGCGGGCCAAGGTCCAGGCCGGGCGCGACGACCCGCGCCTGATCACGCTCGAGCTCGAGCTCACCACCGGCCGGTCCAACGTCGCGCGGCTCAACCGCGCGCCGCTGCAGCGCCCCCGCGACCTGGTCGGCGCGCTGCGCACCGTCGTCTTCTCGCCCATGGACATCGCCATCGTGCGCGGCGACCCGTCGGACCGGCGCGCCTGGCTCGACTCCCTCGTCGTGACCCGCTGGCCGCGCATGGCCGGCGTCCGGCAGGACCTCGACCGCGTCCTGAAGCAGCGAAACGCCTTGTTGAAGGCCATGTCCGGCCGCTCGCGCGTCCCGAGCGGGGGCGACGAGGAGGTCACGCTCCAGGTCTGGAACGAGCAGCTCGCGGCCATCGGCGCCGAGCTGCTCCACGCCCGCCTCGACACCCTCGCCGACGTCCTCCCCCACGCCCAGCGCGCCTACGAGACCATCGCCCCGGTCAACAACCAGATCGCGGTGACCTACAAGACGGCGTTGGATCTCACACGCTCCTTGAGCCGGTCCCCGGGCGAAGCCCCGGACCTTGCACGTTCCTTGAGCCGGTCCCCGGGCGAAGCCCCGGACCGTGTCGAAAGGCCCGGCGCCGACCCGGCGCAACCGGCTCAACGAACGGAGGTGCGGGAGAGCCTCCGGTTCGCGCTGCTCGACGCGATGGAGGCGCGGCGGCGCGACGAGATCCAGCGCGGGGTGACGCTGGTCGGGCCGCAGCGCGACGACATCGAGCTGGGCATCGGCGCGCTGCCGGCCAAGGGCTACGCGTCGCACGGGGAGTCGTGGTCGCTGGCGCTCGCCCTGCGCCTTGGCGGCTTCATGCTCGTCCGCGACGACGGCGTCGAGCCCGTCCTGGTCCTCGACGACGTGTTCGCCGAGCTCGATACGTCCCGCCGGGAGCGGCTCGCGGGCGCCGTCGCCGACGCCGAGCAGGTCCTGATCACCGCCGCGGTCGGCGC
>CAYVWO010000371.1:0-2653 GCA_964455495.1 uncultured Tessaracoccus sp. | reverse complement strand
GCGTTAGGGCTGAGCGGCCGCGCGCCTTACACTTTCCGACGGCCCTTTTTCTCTACTCCGTCTGGAGCCGCCGCCCATGCCGATCCGCCAAGATCTCCGTAACGTCGCGATCATCGCCCACGTCGACCACGGGAAGACCACTCTCGTCGACGCCATGCTCTGGCAGTCGGGCGCGTTCCGGGAGGGCGCGGACATCAACAACCGGGTCATGGACTCCATGGACCTGGAGCGCGAGAAGGGCATCACCATCCTCGCGAAGAACACCGCGGTGCGGCACGTGCGCCCCAGCGGCGAGGCGGTCACCATCAACATCATCGACACCCCCGGCCACGCCGACTTCGGCGGCGAGGTCGAGCGCGGCCTCGAGATGGTCGACGGCGTGATCCTGCTCGTCGACTCCTCCGAGGGCCCGCTCCCCCAGACCCGCTTCGTGCTGCGCAAGGCCCTGGCCAAGAACCTGCCGATCATCGTCGTGGTCAACAAGGTGGACCGCGCGGACGCGCGCATCGCGGAGGTCGTCGAGGAGACCTATGACCTGTTCATGGACCTGCTCGACGACGACGCGGCCCACGTCCTCGACTTCCCCATCGTCTACGCCTCCGCGAAGGCGGGGCGCGCGTCGCTGACCCAGCCGGGCGACGGCGAGATGCCCGACAGCCCGAACCTCGAGCCGCTGTTCGACACGCTGTTCGAGCACATCCCGGCGCCCACCTACGAGGAGGGCGCGACGCTGCAGGCGCACGTCACGAACCTCGACGCGTCGCCGTACCTCGGCCGCCTCGCGCTCTGCCGCGTGGTCGCCGGCGAGCTGCGCCGCGGCCAGCAGGTGGCCTGGTGCAGGACCGACGGCACCGTCAGCACCGTCAAGCTCACCGAGCTGCTGATGACCGAGGCGCTGGAGCGCGTCCAGGCCGACGTCGCCCGCCCCGGCGACATCGTCGCCATCGCCGGCATCCCGCAGATCATGATCGGCGAGACGCTGTCTGACCCAGAGGACCCGAAGCCGCTGCCGCTGATCCACGTCGACGAGCCGTCGATCTCGATGACGATCGGCATCAACACCTCGCCGCTGGCGGGCAAGTCGGGCAAGAACCTGACCGCACGCCTGCTGAAGGCACGCCTCGACCAGGAGCTGGTCGGCAACGTGTCGATCCGCGTGCTGCCCACCGAGCGCCCCGACACCTGGGAGGTGCAGGGCCGCGGCGAGCTGCAGCTGGCGATCCTCGTCGAGATGATGCGCCGCGAGAGCTTCGAGCTCACCGTCGGCAAGCCGCAGGTGGTCACGCGCACCATCGACGGCAAGCTGCACGAGCCCGTCGAGCGGCTCACCGTCGATATCCCCGAGGAGTACGTCGGCACCGTCACGCAGCTCATGGGCCTCCGCCGCGGCCAGATGGAGCAGATGGTCAACCACGGCACCGGCTGGGTGCGGCTCGAGTTCATCGTGCCCGCGCGCGGCCTGATCGGGTTCCGCACCGAGTTCCTCACCGAGACCCGCGGCACCGGCATCATGAACCACGTCTCGGAGGGCTACGCCCCGTGGGCCGGCGCCTTCCGCACGCGCCCGACGGGGTCGCTCGTCGCCGACCGCACCGGCGTGGTCACCGGCTACGCGCTGTTCAACCTGCAGGAGCGCGGCACGCTGTTCGTCTCCCCCGGCGACGAGGTCTACGAGGGCATGATCGTCGGCGAGAACCCGCGCGCCGAGGACATGGACGTCAACCCGTCGAAGGAGAAGAAGCTCACCAACGTGCGCTCCTCGACCGGTGACGAGCTGGAGCGCCTCATCCCCGCGAAGAAGATGTCGATGGAGCAGCAGCTCGAGTTCTGCGCCGGCGACGAGTGCCTCGAGGTGACGCCCGCCGTCGTCCGCATCCGCAAGGTGCTGCTGAACGCCAACGACCGCTCGAAGGAGCGCAACCGCAACAAGAAGAGCTAGCGGCCCGTCGCGCGAGCGCCAGCGAGCCGTCGAGACCAACGACCGAACGGTCCGTCACCCGATCCGGTGGCGGGCCGCTCCGCGTCATGGCCTAAGTTGTTCCGCGTCAGCCCGACGACGAGGAGCGCCCATGACCGCATCACCCGCCCGCCGCATCGCGATCTTGGCCAGCTCCGGGGGCAACCTCCGCAGCCACGGCGGCGACGACCCCGCCAAGCTCATCCTCGATGCCAAGCGCCAGATCGAGGCCGCGGGCTTCGAGCTGGTCCTCGCCCAGTTCGTCGCCGCCGGCGCGTCGATGGACAGTGCGGACGACCGCACGCCCGCGCAGCTGTGGACGCTCGAGGACGGGCAGCCGATGCTGTCTGCGGAGGGCTCGCTCGCCGAGGTGAACGCCGCGGCGCGGCTGCTCGACGCGGAGATCGCGGCCGCCATCGAGGAGGGCGGGGTCGACGGCCTGATCCTCATGAGCGCCGACCCCACCGACACCAACTCGGCGGCGGTCGCCGCCGCCGTGGCCGCCGACGTCCCCGCCGCGGGCACCGGCGGCACCTCGATCGCGAAGGCCCAGCAGCTCGGGCTTCGCCTCGTCGGCGCGTCCGGCACGACGGGGACGACCAGCGTCACCCGCTCGGTCGCCTACGTGTCCGCGCTCGCGAAGCTGTGGGGCGTCAAGTACCGGCCCGCGCTCGGCGGCTCGTCGGCCAGCACCGC
>CAYVWO010000370.1:0-2659 GCA_964455495.1 uncultured Tessaracoccus sp. | reverse complement strand
TCGCCGTCGAACCGATGACCTGCGGCACCGACGCCTTCGAGGAGGGCCCCACTCGCGCAGGCGTGATCACGCTCGCACCGGGCGCACCGCCCCGCTCGGTGTGGGGAATCCGCGCCAGCTGATCAGTGCGCCGTCTCGGTGGCGCGGGACTCCCGCACCACCGTGATGCGGATCTGCCCGGGATAGCTGAGCTTCGCCTCGACCTCTCGGGCGATCTCGCGCGCGAGAGCCTGGGCCGCGGCATCGTCGATGGCCTCGGGTGAGACCATGACGCGCACCTCGCGGCCGGCCTGCATGGCGTAGGCGCGCTGGACGCCCTCGTGTGCCGTGGCCATCCGCTCCAGCTTCTCCATCCGCTCGACGTAAGCCTCCAGCGACTCGCGGCGCGCGCCGGGGCGGGAGCCGGAGATCGCGTCCGCGGCCTGAGTGAGGACGGCCTCGACGGTACGGGGCTCGACCTCATTGTGGTGGGCCTCGACGGCGTGGACGATGTCCTCATGCTCGCCGTGGCGCCGCAGCAGTTCGGCGCCGATGATGGCGTGAGGCCCCTCCACCTCGTGGGTGAGCGCCTTGCCGATGTCGTGCAGGAACGCTGCCCGCTTGCAGGTGGCGACGTCGAGGCCCAGCTCGGCGGCCATCACGCCGGCCAGGTGCGCGCTCTCCACGAGGTGGCGCAGCACGTTCTGGCCGTAGGAGGTCCGGTACGCGAGCGCGCCGAGCGTCGGGATGAGGTCGGCGTGAAGGTCGGCGATGCCCACCTCGAGCAGCGCGTCCTCGGCGGACCGGACGATGCGCTCGTGGATCTGGCGCTCGCTGCGTTCGAAGACCTCCTCGATGCGCGCCGGATGGATGCGCCCGTCCGTGACGAGGTCAACCAGCGTGAGGCGCGCGACCTCGCGGCGCACCGGGTCGAAGCTCGAAAGCAGGACCGACTCCGGCGTGTCGTCGATCAGCAGGTTGACCCCGGTGATCTGCTCGAAGGCCCTGATGTTGCGGCCCTCGCGGCCGATGATGCGGCCCTTCATCTCGTCGCTCGGCAGGTGCACCGTGCTGACGACCGACTCGCTCGTCTGCTCCGCGGCCACCCGCTGGATGGCGGTCACGACGATGCCGCGGGCCGTGCGGTCGGCGTCGCGCTTCGCGGTGGTCTCGATGGTGCGGGCCAGCTGCGTGGCGGTCAGCTTCGCCTGCCTCTCGGCCTCGGCGATGATCTCGCGCTTGGCGTCCGCGACGGTCAGGCTGGCCACGCGCTCGAGCTCCAGCGCGACGCTCTCCCGCTCCTCGCGGAGCTCGTCGCGGGTCTCGCGCTGCTGGGTCCGCTGCACCTCGAGCCGCTGGGCCTTGGCCGCCAGCCCCTCGGCGTCGGCCGCCACCCGGTCCTCCCGCTCGTGAAGCCGCTCGGCTCGGCGCTCCTGCGCCGCCCGCTCCTCGCGGAGCTCGGCCCGCTGCGAGGAAATCGAGGCCTCCATCTCGCGGCGCCGCCGCTCGACGTCCTCCATCTCCTCCTTGGCCCGCGCCTCGGCCTGAGCGAGGACCCGCTCCGCGTCGGCGCGCAACGCGACCGCGGCAGCCTGGGCGGACTCGCGGGCCGACGCGATGTCGGCGCGCGACCGCTTCTCCCAACTGGCGCGGTCCTCCGCTGAACGCGTCGATGCGCGACGCAGCAGCACGCCGAGAACGACGACTCCCACCAACGCGATGGCGGCTAACACCCATCCGAGCTCGGGCACGGGGCCTCCTCATGGCATATCACTCGGCCACAGGGGCCCTGCCACGACGGGACGGCTCGCTCCCCCACCGCGCGGCGGGGCCTGAATTGTGCGCGCCGGTCGTTGGCGCGGAGGTTCGTTCAGACGGCGGCGAACCGCCGGTGATGATGTCAGAATCGCTTGGCCGGAGGATTCCGGCCGGGTTTATGCAGGGTCTGTGACCTTGTCTAGAGCCTATTGGTCGTCACCGGGAAACTCAACAGCGCCGCCAAGCGCCTCCGCGAGCGCCGCGGAGACGATGCTCGACGAGTAGCCGCGCCGAGCAAGCACCCCCGCCAGCCGGCGCCGCGCGACGTGCGGCTCCAAGCCGCCAAGCGAGCGCGCCCTGCGCCGAGCCAGCGCCAGCGCACCCTCGAGCTCCGCCTCGGGATCCAGCTCCGCAAGGGCAGCCTCCGCCACCTCCCGGTCGACGCCCTTTTCCCGCAGCTCCTGCCGAATCCGGGCGCGCCCGCGTTGGCTGTGACTCACGCGCGAGGTGGTCAACGCCTCGGCGAACGCCGCGTCGTCGACGAGGCCGACCTCAGTCAGCCGATCGATCACCTCGTCGGCCACGTCGGGCGGCGTGCGCCGCCGCAGCAGCCCGGCCCGCAGCTCGTGCGCCGACCGCGCCCGCGCCGTCAAGAGATCGAGGGCGATGGTGCGGGCCACCTCGAGTTGGGTGGCCCGGTCGGACTCGCCATCCTTTCGACGCGCGCCGCCGCTTCGCGGGGTGCCCGGCTCAAGGAGCATGTCTGGCTCGTCGCTTCGCGGGGTGCGCGGCTCAAGGAGCGTGTCTGGCCCGCCGCTTCGCGGGGTGCGCGGCTCAAGGAGCGCGTGCGGATCGTCGCATCGCGGGGTGCGCGGCTCAAGGAGCGCATGCGGATCGTCGCATCGCGGGGTGCGCGGTTCAA
>CAYVWO010000369.1:0-2660 GCA_964455495.1 uncultured Tessaracoccus sp. | reverse complement strand
TCGAGTCGCCCTTCCGCGTCGCAGCCTCGCTCAAAGCCGCGCTCGAGGTCCTCGAACGCGGCGACCGGGGCGCCGGCGGTGCGGGCGAGCACCTTGAAGCCCTTGGGCGCCTTGCAGACGGAGTCGCCGTGGCTCATCCAGACGTTCAAGGTGTTCGGCATGCTCTCGAGCAGGCACCCGCGATCGTTGATCGACAGCGAGGTGCGGCCGTACTCGCGCTGACCCGTCTGGGCGACGGTGCCGCCCAGCGCCTGCGCCATCGCCTGGAACCCGTAGCAGATGCCGAGCACCGGGACTCCGGCCTCAAGCAGGCGCGGGTCGAGTCGCGGCGCGCCGTCCTCGTAGACCGACGACGGGCCGCCGGACAGGATGATGGCGGAGGGGCGCTTGGCCAGGATCGCGTCGGCGTCGAGTTTGGAGCTGACGATCTCCGAGTACACGGCGGCCTCCCGCACGCGGCGGGCGATCAGCTGCGCGTACTGGGCGCCATAGTCGACGACGAGTACCGTCTCGTGGGCAGTCATGCGGGAGAGTGTATTACCAACCGCGGGCCGGCACTGAGCGCTGGCCGGAGCCGTTACTGCCCCACCCGGAGTATTTGCGCACAATGGCCTGGCTCCTACCCGATCGGGCAGGAGCCAGGCTGGTTACGCGCTCCCTCTCCCCGGGACGGGGGTCCGGTTAGTGCGAAATCGCCTCGCCGGCGCCCGCGCCGGTCAGGGAGCGGACCTCCATCTCGACCGCCAGCTCCTCGTCGCCGCGGACCGGCGAGGTGATCGTCCCGATCCAGCCGGCGAGGAAGGCCAGCGGAACCGAGATCAGGGCCGGGTTGGTCAGCGGGAACCAGGCGAAGTTCACGGCCTCGCCCAGCATCGCCGTCTTGGAGCCGGAGATCGACGGCGAGAACACGATCAGCAGGATCGAGCTGATGAGGCCCGTGTAGATGCTCCACACCGAGCCGCGCGTGTTGAACCGCTTCCAGTACATCGTGTAGAGGATCGACGGCAGGTTGGCCGAGGCCGCGACCGCGAACGCCAGCGAGATCAGGAAGGCGATGTTCTGGCCGTTGGCCAGGATTCCGCCGAGGATCGCGAGGACGCCGATGACCACCGACGTGATCCGCGCGACCTTGACCTCCTTCTCCGGCGACGCCTTGCCGTCCTTGATGATGGAGTTGTAGACGTCGTGCGCGAACGAGGCCGACGCGGTGATCGTCAAACCGGCGACAACCGCGAGGATCGTCGCGAAGGCGATGCCGGAGATGACTCCCATGAAGACCTCACCGCCCAGGTGCAGCGCGAGCATCGGCGCTGCGGCGTTCGCCGCTCCCGGGGCCGCGACGATCGCCTGCTGGCCGACGAGCTTCGCCGCGCCCATGCCCATCACGAGCGTCATGAGGAAGAAGGCGCCGATGAGCACGATGGCCCAGACGGCCGAGCGCCGGGCCTCCTTCGCCGTCGGCACCGTGTAGAAGCGCATCAGCACGTGCGGCAGCCCCGACGGCCCCGCCACGAGCGCGATGGACAGCGAGAGGAACGACAGCTTCGTCCAGATCGTCGCGCCGTACTGCTGCATGGGCATCAGGATGTCCTTGCCGTTGCCGACGGCGGGGTCAAGCGCCGCCTGCTGCGCGGAGGTCAGCAGCGCGGACATGTTGAAGCCGCTGTTCATCAGCACGAGGACCGTGATGACCAGGGATCCGGCCACAAGCAGCACCGCCTTGATCATCTGCACCCAGGTGGTGCCCTTCATGCCGCCGATCAGCACGTAGACGACCATCAGCGCTCCGACCAGCGCGATCACCAACGATTGCATGCCCTTGTCAGAGACGCCGAGCAGCAGCGCGACGAGGCCGCCCGCGCCGGCCATCTGCGCGAGCAGGTAGACGAACGAGATGACGAGCGTCGACGTCGCGGCCGCAGTGCGCACCGGCTTCTGGTTCATCCGGAAGCTGAGCACGTCGGCCATCGTGTACTTGCCGGTGTTGCGCAGCGGCTCGGCCACGAGGAACAGGGCCACGATCCAGGCGACGAAGAAGCCGACGGAGTAGAGCAGACCGTCGTAGCCGTACAGGGCGATGGCGCCCGTCACGCCGAGGAAGGCGGCGGCGGACAGGTAGTCACCCGTGATGGCCAGGCCGTTCTGGCGGCCGGAGAAGGCGGCGCCACCGGTGTAGAAGTCGGTGGCCTTCGACTTCTGGCGGGTCACGATGATGACGATGGCCATCGTGGCGACCACGAACAGGGCGAAGACGCCGATGTTGATCGCGGGGTTGCCGTACTGTGCGGTCTCCAAGAGCATCATGCGGACGCCCCCTTCTCGAGCTGGGCCTTCAGCGCGCCCGAGACGGGGTCGAGCTTCTTGTTGGCGAAGTTGACGTAGATGTAGGTCCACGCGTACACGACCGCGAACTGCAGCAGGCCGATCGTCATGCCGATGCTCAGCGACCCGATGAGCGGGGTCGCCATGAAGTCGACGGCGTAGATCGACAGCAGCACGAAGGTGAAGTAGGACACCAGGCCGGCGACCGTCATCGGGAAGGCGAACTTCCGGAAGGTCGACCGGAGGTTCTCGTACTCGGCGGTCTTGGACACGGCAACGAACGCCTCGGTGGTCGGGGCCTCGTGGGGCTTCTCGGTGTGGACCAGCTCAGGCAGGGG
>CAYVWO010000368.1:0-2662 GCA_964455495.1 uncultured Tessaracoccus sp. | reverse complement strand
CGTTGTCACGCCAGCGCGTGCCGAGGTTCGTGAGCGCCTGGACGTCACCGGCCTCGGCGGCGACGAGGAGCACCGCCTCGGCGTCGTCGGCCCGGCCGTCCTCCTCGAGGAGCAGCGCAAGCGTCACGGCGACGCGCGTCTCGCCGCGCGACCAGTGGTGGTCGAGGTGCGTGAGCCCCTCGGCCACCGGGGTCGCGTCGCGCAGCGCGTGCTCGACGGCGGACTCCCAGCTCATGGCGGCGGACTCGGCGACGATGTCGTCGGCCTCCTGTGCGAGGCCGATGCGACGCAGGACGCGCGCAAGCCGCACAGGGGTCTCCGGGAGCTCGAGCGCCCGCGCGTAGTGGAGCGCCGCACGGTCGTCGTCACCGCAGGCCTCGAAGATCTGCGCCGCCATGAACGCACCCTTGGCGTCACCCGCCTCCGAGGCCGCAACGAACCCGGAGCGCGCGATCTCGGTGCGGCCACGCTCGTGGTGGAGCAGCGCGAGGTTGTATGTGGCCTCGGGGACACCCGCCTCGATGGCCTTCTCGTAGAACGGCACGGCCGCGTCGTCGCAGCCGAGCGCGCGCAGGTCGTTGGCGATGTTGAAGAACTCCTCGGGCGCCGACGAGCTCAGCCGATGCAGGGCGACGCGGATATCCTCCGCTGCGTCGCGCGGCTCCGACACCGTCGTCGGGTGCGAGTGCGTCGTCGTGTCTGCGGCCATCGCAGGACTCCTCGGTGTGAGGGCGACCGGATCGTTCCGGGCGCACCGCCTTCCCTGGCGCAGAGCGGACAGGGGTCGTGCACTCAGAAGTCTGACAACGCGCACGGGGGTCAGCAACCGGTACAGAAGTGGGTCACCCGTCGCCGAGCACCCTCACCCGCCCGACCGCCCGCGGTCAGGCGAGGACACCCGCAGACTCGCCCGCGAGCATCCCCCCGACGAGCGGCGCAGTCGCGAGGAGCAGCTCACCGTCGGGCAGCGGCGCCGCCTCCTCACCGAGGTTGACGACGAGCGTGAGCGCCCGGCCCCCGACGCCCGCGGCAGGGGTCCGGCGCAGCACGAGGCGCGTCGCCGTCTGCTCGAGCCACTCGACGTCACCGCCCCGCAGCGCGGGCTCGGCACGCCGGAGCGTGCCGAGCGCCCGGTAGAGCGCGAGCATCGAGGCGTCGTCGTCGGCCTGGGACTCCGCCGTCAGCGACGCCCAGTCCTCCGGCTGCGGCAGCCACGTCGTCGTGCCGTCGGGCGCCAGACCGGACGGGCGCCGCGAGCGGGCCCAGTGCAGCTGCCGGCGGCCGCCGTCGCGCCCGCGCGACGTGCCGCCCGAGCGCGCGACGATCGGGTCCTGGAGGACCTCGGCAGGGAGGTCGACGACCTCCGGGAGCCCAAGTTCCTGCCCCGCATACACGTAGGCCGCGCCCGGCAGCCCGAGCAGGAGCACCGCCATCGCGCGAGCGCGGCGCGTGCCGCGAGCGAGCGCGGCGTCGTCGAGCGGGAGCTCGGCCGTCGAGCCCGGCACGTACTCGCCCTCGAGCCGCACGTCCGCGCCGTAGCGCGTCACCGAGCGCGTCGTGTCGTGGTTGTCCGTCACCCACGTCGTCGGCGCACCCACCGCGCCGTACGCCGCGAGCGAGTCGTCGACCGCCGCGCGGATCGCGGCCGCGTCCCAACCCGCCTTGACGAAGCGGAAGTTGAACGCGAGGTGCATCTCGTCGGGCCGGAGGAAGAGCGCGACGACATCGTCGGGCGCCCCCGTCTCGATAACGGCCATGCGATCGCCGTCGTAGGAAACCATGACGGCGCGGAACGCCCGGTAGATCTCGTGGACTCCGCTCGCGTCGTCCTTGGGGATGAGCGGGTTGCCGTCAGGCGTGTCCTCCCACGCCGTGTCCTTGATGAGCGCGTCGGACACGTCGATGCGGAAGCCGTCGATACCGCGGTCGAGCCAGAAGCGGAGGATGCGCTCGAACTCGGCGAGGACTTCGGGGCGACCCCAGTTGAAGTCGGGCTGCTCGGGCGCGAAGAGGTGGTAGTACCACTGGCCCGGCGTGCCGTCGGGCTCGGTGACGCGCGTCCACGACGGTCCGCCGAACGCGGAACGCCAGTTGTTCGGGGGGAGCTCGCCGCGCTCACCGCGTCCGTCGACGAAGTGGAAGAGCTCCCGCTCGGGGCTGCCGGGGCCGGCCGCGAGCGCGGCCTGGAACCAGGGGTGCTGGTCGGAGCAGTGGTTGGGGACGAGGTCGATCGTCACGCGCAGGTCGCGCGCGTGCGCGGCCGCGACGAGCGTGTCGAGGTCGTCGAGCGTGCCGAACATGGGGTCGACGTCGCAGTAGTCGGCGACGTCGTAACCCGCGTCGACTTGCGGCGACGGGTAGAAGGGCGAGAGCCAGAGGGCGTCGACACCGAGCGAGGCGACGTGGTCGAGGCGGGCGGTGATGCCGGCGAGGTCGCCGACACCGTCGCCCGTCGTGTCCCCGAAGGACCGCGGGTACACCTGGTAGAAGACGGCCTCGCGCCACCAGGGCTGGGTCGTGGCGGGCGTGGTCTGGGCGCTCTGCGGGGTCACGCACCCAGCCTATGCGTGCTCGCTGCAACGTTGCTCGCGTGTCAGATCCGACGGACCTTCGTCCCTCCCGCGCACGATACCCCGGCTGGGTACCCTAGGGCCTTGAGTCC
>CAYVWO010000367.1:0-2687 GCA_964455495.1 uncultured Tessaracoccus sp. | reverse complement strand
CATGTCGACAGAATCCTGGTCCCGCGGCGAGTGGGCCATCCAGGCGTCGGGGCTGATCAAGCGCTACGGAGGACGCCCGGTGCTGCGGAGCCTCGAGCTCAACGTGCCCCGGGGCGGGGTCCATGGCCTGCTCGGGCCCAACGGCTCCGGCAAGACCACCACCATCCGCATCCTGCTCGGGCTTGTGCGCGCGAACTTCGGGCGCGCGCACATCCTGGGCTACGAGGTGCCGAGGGACCTGCCCGCGGTGATCGGCCAGGTGGGCGCCATCGTCGAGTCGCCCAAGTTCGCGCCCCGGATGACGGGCAGGCACAACCTCGACGTCCTCGCCGACTCCATCGGCGTCCCGCGCCGTCGCGTGACCGAGGTGCTCCTCGAGGTCGGCCTCGCCGCGGATGCCGACCGTCGCTTCGCCAGCTATTCGCTGGGCATGAAGCAGCGCCTCGCCATCGCCGCGACCCTGCTCAAGAGCCCCGAGGTGCTCATCTTCGACGAGCCGACCAACGGCCTCGACCCCGTCGGCATCCACGACATCCGCTCCACCATGCGCGCCCTGGCCGACAGCGGCCGCACCGTGCTCGTGTCGTCGCACATCCTGAGCGAGATCGAGCAGATCGCCGACTCGATGTCGATCATCGCGCAGGGCCGCACCGTCGCCGAGGGCGACATGCAGGGCTTCCTGCGCCGCGGCGAGCCGCACGTGCGCGTCGGCGTCGACCGGCCGACGGCGGCGGCCGACGTGCTCCGCATGGCCGGCTGGCGCGTCGAGCCCGGCGACGGCGGGCTCCGCGTGATGAGCCGAGGGACGGTCGAGGCCGACGCGGCGGCCGTCGCGCGCGTGCTCGGCCTCGCCGGCCTCTGGCCGCACGAGCTGACGACCGAGCGGCAGAGCCTCGAGCGGGTCTTCCTCGAACTGACCGCCGGCGGCGACCTGAACTCGACGCAGGGGCAGGTGGGCTGATGCTGGGCAACCTGCTGCGCGCGGAGTTCTCGCGCCTCCTCTACCGCCGCCGCGCCACCTACAGCCTCGTGCTGATCCTCGCGCTCGGCCTGCTCGCGCCCGCGCAGTGGATGCCGTCGACGGGCCCGTTGACCGCGCAGGACCACGCGTGGGCGCAGGAGGGCTATCAGTCGTGCCTCGAGTGGGAGGAGTTCCCCGACGCCTGTGTCTACGACCAGTTCCTGCGCGTCCCGATGGACTTCCCGGAGGTCGTCTCGTCGCTCGCCTCCAGCGTGCTGTTCCTCGGCTTCGTCGTGTTCCTGGTCGTCGTCACCTACGTGGGCTCCGACTTCTCGTCGGGCGCCCTCGGCACGCAGCTGACGTTCACCCCGCGACGCTGGGCCGTCCTGGTCTCGCGCAGCCTCGCGGCCGGCGTGCTCGGCGCGGTGCTGATGGCGGTGGGCCTGCTGGCCGCCACCGTCGAGTCCATCGTCTGGTTCATGGCGATGTTCGGCTTCGACGCCGCCACGCCCGCGATCGACCTGCTCGGCGTCGTCGGAGCCGCGATCGCCTACGGGGCCTTCCTCGGCGTCATCGGCGCGCTGCTGGTCTTCCTGCTCAACGGCACGGTCCTCGCGGCCGCGGCCGGCCTCCTCGCCGTGATCGTGACGGCGTGGGGCGACGCGCTCATGTACCCCGGGTCGACCAGCCTCGCGTTCTATTTCGGTCCCGTCTGGCAGGGACTGGCGCTGGTCTACCCCGCGTTGGTGGCCGGCGACGTGTACGCGCCCATCCCCGTGGGTCGCCTGACGGGAGCCGGCTATCACCTGGTCGTCATCGCGCTGCTCGCCGCGCTCGCCATCCCGCTGTTCGAGCGCCGCGACATCAAGGGCTGAGCCCGTAAACTCCTCCCCATGCGTTACGTCTCCACCCGCTCGACCGCGCCCGGCAAGGGGTTCAGCGACATCCTGCTCGAGGGCCTCGCCGCCGACGGCGGGCTCTACCTCCCCGAGACGTACCCGCAGGTCTCGACAGAGACCCTCGAACAGTGGCGCGCGCTGCTGGCCGAGAAGGGTTACGCCGCGCTCGCGTTCGAGGTGGTGCGGCTGTTCGTCGACGACATCCCCGACGAAGACCTCCGCGGCATCGTCGAGCGCGCCTACGCCCCCGAGAAGTTCCTGGACCCGGCGGTCGTGCCCGTGACCCGGTTGAGCGACGGTCTGTGGCTCGCGCACCTGAGTAACGGGCCCTCGGCGGCGTTCAAGGACATGGCGATGCAGCTGCTCGGCGAGCTGTTCGCCTATGCGCTGGCGCGCCGCGGCGAGACCATCACCATCGTCGGGGCCACGTCGGGCGACACGGGCTCGTCCGCGGAGTACGCGCTGCGCGGCAAGCGCGGCGTGCGCGTCTTCATGCTCTCCCCGCGCGGGCGGATGACGCCGTTCCAGCAGGCGCAGATGTTCTCCATCGACGACCCCGCCATCGTGAACCTCGCCGTCGACGGCGTGTTCGACGACTGCCAGGACCTCGTCAAGGAGCTGAACGCCGACGCGGACTTCAAGGCGCGCCATCGCGTCGGCGCGGTCAACTCGATCAACTGGGCGCGGCTGATGGCGCAGGTGGTCTACTACTTCGCGGCCTGGCTCCAGGTCTCCGACGGCGGGCCGGTCAGCTTCGCGGTGCCGTCGGGCAACTTCGGCAACATCGCCGCCGGGCACATCGCCCGGCGGATGGGCCTGCCGATCCA
>CAYVWO010000366.1:1639-2704 GCA_964455495.1 uncultured Tessaracoccus sp. | reverse complement strand
CGAGGCGAGGGCCGCGAAGTCGACGCCCGCGCCGTCGATCAGCTCGCCGATGTACGCGCGCGCGGCCTCCTGCTCCTCGGCCGTGGGCGGCTCGGTGCGCAGGAACCGTTCGGTGATCCGCACCGCGCCGATGTCCAGGCTGACGGCGGACGCGACCTGGTCGTCCTCCCCGACGACGACCAGTTCGGTCGAGCCGCCGCCGATGTCGAAGATCAGCGTCGGCCGCGGCGACGTCACGCCGCTCAGCACCCCGGCGGCCGACAGCCGCGCCTCCTCCTCGCCGGAGATGACGTCGACGCCGACCCCCAGCCGCGCGTGCACGCCGGCCTCGAACACGTCGCGGTTGCTGACGTCGCGCGCCGCTGACGTCGCGACGAAGCGGGTCTCGTCGACGCCGCGATCGGCGATGATGCGCGCGTACTCGTCGAGGACGGCGAACGTGCGCTCCAGCGCGTCCGGGTGGAACTCGCCGGTGGCGTCGACGCCCTGCCCCAGGCGGGCGAGGCGCACCTCGCGCACCACCTCCTGATCACCGCGGAGAATCAGCAGGCGGACGGAGTTCGTGCCGCAGTCGACGGCGGCGACGGTGCGGGCGGCGCCCGCGGGGCAGACGTCGCCCATCGCGTCTAGGGCCTCGTCGCCGAGCGGGTTCACGCCGCGGCCAGCGGCCAGGGCGTGGCCGACGAGCACGTGGAGGCACTTGACGCGCGTGGGCATGCCGCCGGCGCTGATGCCGTCGATCTCGTCGACGTGGCCAAGCGCCTCACGGTCGGCGAGGTAGGCCTCGTGCGCGGCGCGGTAGCGGGCGGCCAACTCGGCGTCGGAGTCCAGGCGCGCGGTCATCTCCGCCATGAGCCCGGAGGCCTCCAGCGTCGAACAGGCCGACACGATCCGGGGGCAGGTCAGGTAGTAGACGGTGGGGAACGGGGTGCCGTTCGGGAGCCGCGGCAGCGTCTTCACCACACCCGGGTGCCCGCTCGGGCAGCGGTAGGCGACCTCGACGACGCCCCGAGGCGGGCGGCCGAGCTGCGCCTCGACCTCGGCGAGATCGGCGCTTAGTTCACT
>CAYVWO010000366.1:0-1629 GCA_964455495.1 uncultured Tessaracoccus sp. | reverse complement strand
CTTGCGGACTTCATCAAATTCTGCAAGAAAAACTCCCCGGCCGACCGCTATATGCTCATCCTTTGGGATCACGGCGGCGGCTCGCTTGCGGGCTTTGGCTACGACGAGCTCTTCCCGAACGGGTCGATGGACCTCGGCGAGATCGGCGCTTAGTTCACTCATGTCTAGTCGTCCTCATCGTCGGGCGTCAGCTCGATGGTGCGCGGCGGCTCTGAGGCCTTCGGCTCCTCGGACGCCTCCTCCTCGGCCGGCGAGTCCGCGACCTGCACCGAGCCCCACATCTTCTCCCACCAGAGCTGCGGCGGCTCGGCCGCCTCCAGCTCGATGGCGGCGCCGTCGAGCGGCTTGCCTTCGGCGTCGAGCACCCGGTAGCCAACCTCGCCCGGAAGCACCCAGCCCAACCGCGACCGGGCGACGGACCGCACATAGGCCGGGTCGTTCCAGCGCTCGAGCTTGTCGTTCACGCCCCGGTTCTCCGGGTCGATGTCGCGCAGGATCCCCGTGACCGCCTTCACCGCGGCGAGCTCCTCCGCCTGGGTGAAGTACACGCGCAGCGAGTGGGCGAGCACCATGCCGATGCCGGCGATCACGACGAGGAGCACAACGAGGCGCCACGTGGCCGTGACCGCGCGCTGCGCGCGGGGCACCGGGTCCGGCTTGGCAGACATGGCCGCGCCGACGTCGCCCTCCTCCATGGCTTGGACGCGCGGGCGGCCGCTGCGCTCCCCCGGACGCGCAGCGGTCCGGGTCCGCGGGGAACCGCGACCCGGACCGCTGTTGGCCGGCGTCTGGCGAGGGGTCTGAGGCACGCCTACCAGTTTGCCCTAGACCCTGAAGAACTCAGCCCTGGAAACGCGGGAAGGCCGAACGACCGGCGTAAACCGCCGCCTCGTCCAGGTCATCCTCGATGCGCAGGAGCTGGTTGTACTTGGCGACGCGGTCGGTGCGCGCGGGGGCGCCCGACTTGATCTGGCCGCAGCCGAGCGCGACGGCCAGGTCCGCGATGGTGGTGTCCTCGGTCTCGCCGGAACGGTGCGACATCATGGTGCGGAAGCCGTTGCGGTGGGCCAGGTCAACGGCGTCGATGGTCTCGGTCAGCGAGCCGATCTGGTTCACCTTCACCAGCAGCGCGTTGGCCGTCTTGGTGTCGATGCCGCGCTGCAGGCGGGTGACGTTGGTGACGAACAGGTCGTCGCCGACGATCTGGATCTTGTCGCCGAGGCGATCGGTCATCAGCTTCCAGCCGTCCCAGTCCTCCTCGTTCAGCGGGTCCTCGATGGAGACCAGCGGGTAGAACTTCACGAGCTCCTCGTAGTAGGCCACCATCTCCTCGGAGGTCTTCTTCTCGCCCTCGAAGAGGTAGCCGCCGTCCTCGTAGAACTCGGAGGCAGCGACGTCCATCGCGAGCGCCACGTCGGCGCCGGGCTCGTAGCCGGCGTCGCGGATGGCGGTCAGGATGAGGTCGAGGGCCTCGCGGTTGCTGTCGAGGTTCGGGGCGAAGCCGCCCTCGTCGCCGAGGCCGGTGTTCAGCTGGCGGGCCTTGAGCACCTTCTTGAGCTCGTGGTAGACCGCGGCGCCCATCTCGAGGGGCTCGACACCACCTCTGCGGCCGAGGCACTGCGCGATTAC
>CAYVWO010000365.1:0-2710 GCA_964455495.1 uncultured Tessaracoccus sp. | reverse complement strand
TTCTTGATGATGAACAAGACATTAAAGAGGAACCCCACGACGACGATGATGAAGCACCTTTCCGTAGCGCAGGCGCAGATGGTCGAGATTGCCAAGGCGCTGAGCAAGAAGGCCGATATCATCATTATGGACGAGCCGACATCGGCCATCACGGAAAAGGAAGTAGAAATCCTGTTCGGCGTCATCCGCTATCTGAAGGCGGACGGATGCGGCATCGTCTACATCACGCACAAGATGGACGAGGTCTTCAAGATCTCCGACGACATCACGATCTTCCGCGACGGCAAGTACGTGGCCACGAAGGCCGCGGCTGATCTGACCCGCGACAAGCTGATCGAGATGATGGTGGGCCGCGAGCTCACCGACCTCTTCCCCAAGCTGGAGGCGGAGATCGGCGAGGTCGTGCTCTCCGTCCGCAACCTCAACCGCGGGAAGCTCGTGAGGGATGTGTCCTTCGACGTGCGCAAGGGCGAGATCCTCGGCTTCGCGGGCCTGATGGGCGCGGGCCGCACCGAGGTACTGGAGACCATCTTCGGCATCGAGCCCGCCGACTCCGGCGAGATCGCCATCCACGGCAAGCCGGTCAAGATCCGCGAGCCCAAGGACGCGATCAAGAACAACGTCGGCCTGCTGACCGAGGATCGCAAGCTCAACGGCATCATGGGCGTGCTGTCGGTGCGCGACAACATGATCGTCGCGGCGCTGCCGAAGTACAGCCCCAACGGGTTCCTCCAGCTTGGCAGGATCGCTCAGGACTGCGACGAGCAGAGGACGGCCATGCGGGTGAAGACCCCGTCGCTGAATCAGCTGATCAAGAATCTCTCGGGAGGCAACCAGCAGAAGGCGCTGATCGCGCGCTGGCTGCTGACGCTCCCGGACATCCTGATGATCGACGAGCCCACGCGAGGCATCGACGTGGGCGCCAAGAGCGAGATTCACCGGCTGATGTCGCTGCTCGCGCAGCAGGGCAAGGCCATCATCATGGTCTCCTCCGAGCTTCCTGAGGTGCTCGGTATGAGCGATCGCATCCTGGTGATGCACGAGGGCCGGATCTCCGGCGAGGTTCCCCGGGCCGAGGCCAACCAGGAACGCATCATGCACTTCGCAACCGGCGGCGATGCTGCCGCCGCCGCATAGAAAGGCTCTGACCACCCCATGTCAGCAACAGCAAACACCGAGGCCAAGAGCTTCGACCTCAAGGGCTTCATCAGCAAGTTCGCGATCGTCTTCATCCTCGCCCTGTTCGTGGTGGTCCTCGCGATCATCACCAGCGGCCGCTTCCTCAACTACAAGAACCTGATCAACGTCATCGTGCAGGTGGCGCCGATCGGCATCATCGCGCTGGGCATGATGTTCGCCATCATCACCAAGGGCATCGACCTCTCGGTGGGCGCCACGGTCGCCCTCTCCGCCGTCGTCGCCGCCAGCCTCGCGCAGAACTCCAGCATCCCGAACGCCTTCTTCCCCGGGCTCGTCCTGCCGGTCTTCGTCCCGATCCTCGCGGGCCTCCTCACCGGCGCCGTGGTCGGCGCCGTCGTCGGCGGCTTGGTAGCCGTGTTCAGGATTCCGCCATTCATCGCGACGCTCGGCATGATGACCGCGGCCCGCGGCGTGGCGCTCATCTACACCGACGGCCGCCCCATCTCGCAGCTGGCTCCCGGGTTCAACTGGATCGGCCAGGGCAGCATCCTCGGCGTCCCGGTCCCGGTGTACCTGCTCGTGATCTGCATCGTGGTGATCTGGACCATCCTGAACCGCACCCGCTTCGGCCGCCACGTCTACGCCATCGGCGGCAACGAGCAGGCCGCGAAGGTCTCCGGCATCAGCATCTACAAGGCCCAGTTCTTCATCTACGCCCTGATCGGCCTCCTGGCCGGCCTGGCGGGCATGATCCTCGCCGCGCGCATCGGCTCGGGCAACCCGCAGCTCGGCATGCAGATGGAGCTGGACGCGATCACCGCGACGGTCATCGGCGGCACCTCGTTCAACGGCGGCGTCGGCACCGTGTGGGGCGTCATCGTCGGCGCGCTGATCATCGGCGTCATCAACAACGGCCTCGACCTGATGAACGTCTCGCCGTTCATGCAGATGGTCGTCAAGGGCGCCATCATCGTGATCGCGGTCATCATCGACGAGCGCAAGAACCGCTAGTCAACCTCAATCGCAGCAGGGGCGGGGCCGGTGCGGCTCCGCCCCTGTGGCATGCTCCCGCTACGGTGGAGGCATGCGCCTGATCCTCATCCGCCACGGAGAAACCGAGAGCAACGTCAACCGCCAACTGGACACTGCCCACCCCGGAGCACCGCTCAACGAGAACGGGCTGGCGCAGGCGGAGGCGCTCGTGGAGGCCATCGCGCACGAGGAGATCCACGCGCTGTACGCCTCCACCCTCACCCGAGCGCAGCAGACCGCCACACCGCTGGCGCGGGCGCGGGATCTCGAGGTGATCGTCGTGGACGGCATCCAGGAGATCGCGGCGGGCGTCGAAGAGATGAACACGGACTGGAGTGTGTACGTGGGCATGCTGAACTCCTGGGCGCCGCACAACCTGGACGCCGGTCTGGAGGGCGGGGAGACGGCGCGCCAGTTCATGACGCGCTTCACCAACGCGGTGGCGGCCATGGAACAGGCGGGCGACGAAGTGGTCGCGCTGGTCAGCCACGGCGCCGCGCTGCGGGTGTGGGCGATCTCGCAGGACCCCTCGATCGGG
>CAYVWO010000364.1:273-2712 GCA_964455495.1 uncultured Tessaracoccus sp. | reverse complement strand
CCTGGTCCAGGTCCGTGACCGGGATGTCGATGTGGGTGATGTCTCCGTGCGGCATGACTGTCCCTTCCTCTGCGCCGCCCGTCCAGACGGCGATGGGGCCAGTCTGCATCGCCGGGAGACCTCATGGAACCCCCTGCGGCACGCGATCCACCCTCGGGCGCCGACCTCAAGCGGCACCAACCGATATCCACAGCACGCTCTGCGCATCGCCGGAGTTGTCCACAGATGCCCCTCGGGGCCTTGAAGCGGAGGCGGCGGCTCGGTTGCATGGGGGTCGTTGGCCGGCAAGAGGAAGGAACGCACATGCAGGTCGGAGAGCAATGGGCCCACTACGCGAGCGACTACGGGAGGACGCCGCCGAGCCAGGTGGAGATCGTCGCCGTCGTCCCGCGGCCGAAGCGGGACCGCTACGTGATCAGGTTCGACGACGGTCGCGAGCGGGAGGTGGCGGCCAGCAGGCTCAAGTGCCGCTGGGAGGATGTGGCCGAGCACCAGGCCATCGTTGCCGCTGAGCAGCTCATGCGGGCCCAACGGGTGGGGAGCTCGACGCTGGTCGCGATGCGGATGGCGTTCCGGCTGGTCCCCCTGTCGGCCGCCACCGTGGACGGCCAGGGTGAGGTGATGATCCACGAGCCCTCCGAGGTGGAGCGGCTCACCGGCTGCAACCTCGACGATCTCCTGGCCGGGTGCGGTGTGATGGCGCACGAGTCGGGTCAACGGGTCTCCGCCGTCGGCGGCTCCCACATCGCGGCGGCGGTGTGCGCCGCCAATCCCGCCGCGGTTCTGGCGACGGCCTACGCCGCGGAGCCTCTGCCGGCGAGCCATGGCTGGAGCGGCTGGGGCCCGTACGGTCGGACGTACGGTTGGAGCGGTGACGAGGACGGGTTCCACGGGAGCCCGCAGGACCGCTACGTCTGGTACGCCGAGGCCGAGCGCCCGGCGCTGGAGCTGATCCGACGGTGGTGCGGGGTCGCCGTCGCCTCCCGTCACGAGCTGGCGGAGTCGCTGGAGGCTGAGGCCCACCGCCTCTGGCTGCTGGCGCATCGGATGGTCAACGCGTTGGCCCGCCACGACCCCCAGGCTGCGCTCGGCTTCCGTGAGAGCCTCGTGGACGGGCAGATCTCCACCGACCACGTCAGGATCGCCACCCCGCGGCTGCCCAGTATCACCGGTGATACAGTGGGGGCATGGGAATCGTGAGCGTCCGAGACCTGCGCAACCGAAGCGCCGACATGCTTGCCCGGGTGGCGCAGGGGGAGAGCTTCACCGTCACGCGAGACGGTGAGCCAGTTGCCGCCGTCGTGCCGTTGCCGCGCCGACGGTGGGGGGCGTCCCAACTGGTGGAGCGGTGGAGCGCGCTGCCTCGGGTGGACGCCGTGGCGCTCAGGGCTGAGGTCGACCACGTGCTGGATCCATCACTGTGACCGCGGGCACAGGGCGCCAGGCAGCGGAAGGCATCCTCGATACGTCGGCCGTCATCGACCTCGGGGTTCTGGACCCCCTTTCGCTGCCGGGCGAGCCTCTCGTCACCGCGGTGACCTTGGCGGAGCTGTCGGTGGGTCCGCACGTGGCCCGGACCCCGGCGGAGCGGGCCGCGCGCCAGGCGCTGGTGCAACAGGCCGAGGCCGACTTCGATCCCATCCCGTTCGACGGGGCCGCGGCGCGGGCGTTCGGCATTGTGGCGGCCTCGTTGCGTGCGGCGGGCCGCAAGCCCGCCGCACGGGCGTACGACGCGCTCATCGCAGCCACCGCACTGTCTCGGGGGCTCCCCCTGTACACGGCCAACCCGAGTGACTTCGAGGGCATCACCGGCCTCGACGTGCGCGCGGTGCGAGCCGCGGACGTCGAGCGCTGAGGCTCTACCGGGGCGGTTCGTCCAGGCGCCTGCCGATTTCGTCGAGGATGAGGTTCAGCCCGTAGCCGAACTCGTCGGCGAAGGTGTAGCCCTCAGCCAGTTCGCCGACGAGCGCCGCCAGGTGGGGGTACGGCTGCAGCAGCGCCTCCACCGCGGTGGCGTAGTCCCCGGCCCCCTCGGCGGACGCGGAATCGAAGGGGAGGTTCTGTTCGGTGAGGACGAACCCGTAGACATAGGCGTCGATCACGGAGAAGGCGTGGGAGGCCAGCCTGAGCGGGAAGCCCGCTCGGCGCAGGCAGCCGAGCACGGCGTCGTGGTGTGCCAGCAGCGCTGGCCCAGGTCTGGTCCGAGACTCGATCAGCCCCAACGCCCACGGATGCGCCGCCAGGACGGCCCGGGCCGACGATGCCCGCCGCGTCATTCCCTCGCGCCACCCCTCACCGGCCAGCGGCAGTTCGATCCGCCCGTAGATCCAGTCGGCCAGCGCGTCGAGGAGCGCCTCTTTGTTGGCCACGTGGTGGTACAGCGACATCGCCTCCACGCCGAGCTCTCGGCCGACGGTGCGCATGCTGACCGCGGACAGC
>CAYVWO010000364.1:0-263 GCA_964455495.1 uncultured Tessaracoccus sp. | reverse complement strand
AAGGGGACATGATGAGGGCAGCAGTGGTGCACCGCTACGGACCGCCGGAGGACGTCGACATCGCCGAGGTCGCCTCACCGACGCCGGGTCGCGGAGAGGTGCTCGTCCGCGTGGAGGCCGCGGCCGTCACGTCCGGAGACGCGCGGATGCGCGCCGGCCGCTTCCCGGCCGGCTTCGGGCTGCTGGCCCGCCTGGGCATCGGGCTGCGTGGGCCGAGGCGGCAGGTGCTCGGGGCCTGCTTCTCCGGGGAGGTGACCCGGGTC
>CAYVWO010000363.1:0-2717 GCA_964455495.1 uncultured Tessaracoccus sp. | reverse complement strand
ACCGTCTGCCCGACCGACTCGACGCCCTCGCGCAGGCCCCTGGTCAGCTCTCGGAAGTTCTCGCCCTCGATGTCGCCCGACGCCCCGAGCCGCCGGAACCCCGTGATGGCGTTGGGGCTTGCGTAGGTGATGACCCCGTCGGGTTGGATCCGCAGCACGCCGTCGGCTGCGCGGGGCGCGAGCGCCTTGTCCGACGGCGGGACGAGCGGGAACTCGCCCCGCATCAGCATCTGGGTCAGGATGTCGGCAGCCTCGAGGAAGTTCTCTTCCAACGCCCCGGTGGCGCGCATCCCCATCTGGTTCGTGTGCCGCTCGAGCACCGCGATCGGGCGCCCGTGGCGCAGCACCGGGATCGCCCACACGTCGACGGGGATGCCCGCGTTCAGCGCGTTGTTGCCGGTCTCGGCGATCTCGTGGGAGAGATAGGCGACCGTGACCTGGTGCTCGGGGTCGTACTCGATGCGCTCGCCGATGATGTCGTCCTCGAGCGCCGTCGGCCCGGTGACGGGGCGGATCTGCGCTGTGCACTCGAACACGTCGCCGTCGTCCAGGGCCCGCCACAGCACGAGATCGGAGAAGCTGAGATCTGCGAGGAGGTCCCACTCCGAGACGAACTCCTCCAGCCACTGTTCATCGGTCATCCGGTCCACGTCGTCAGTCACGCGCCAACTCTGCCAGACGGGCAGCATTTTCACCCATCGCCACTTCCTGGCAGAATGGCGCCGTCCACCACGAGCACGAGGAGTCCCGATATGGGTAAGACCGGTCGCAAGCGCCGCGCCCGCCGCAAGAACAAGGCGAACCACGGCAAGCGCCCCAACGCCTGAGCCTGCACGAAAAGCAACCAAGCCCCCGCTCATTGCGGGGGCTTCTGCCTTTCTAGAGGCGCGTGATGCGCGTGGTCCGGATGCGCGCGAGCAGTGTGGTGGACGCCTTCGTCTCCGGCTGGCTGCGCTGGATCATCTCGGTGATGGTGGACTCGATCTCGAAGTTCTCCATACATCGCTCGCAGGCGTGCAGGTGGTGGCGGATCATGTCCGCGTCGGCCTCGAGCAACTCGTGGTGGAGGAAGGCGTGCACCCGCGCGAGCGCGGCCACGCACTCGTCCATCTCGTCGTGCTCGTGCGACATGTCATGCGCGTCCATCACCGCCCCCCGTCCTTCCGGGCGATGCCGTTCTCGCGCGCATAGTCGGCGAGGAGCTCGCGCAGCTGCGCCCGACCACGATTGAGCCTGCTCATCACGGTGCCGATGGGCGTCCCCATGATCTCCGCGATCTCCTTGTAGGAGAATCCCTCGACGTCGCTCAGCAGGACGGCGACACGGAAGTTCTCGGGCAGCTGCGCGATGGCCGTGGCTACGGCGGCGTCCGGCGTCTGGTCCAGCGCCTCCATCTCGGCGCTGCGCAGGCCGGTCGAGTCGTGGGAGGCGGCACGGGCCAGCTGCCAGTCGGTGACCTCCTCGTCGCCCGAGGACTGCGGCGCCCGCTGCGCCTTGCGGTAGGCGTTGATGTAGGTGTTGGTCAGGATTCGGTACAGCCAGGCCCGCAGGTTGGTGCCCATGGTGAACGTGTGCCGCGAGGCGAAGGCCTTCGCGTAGGTCTCCTGGACGACGTCCTCGGCGTCCGCGGGGTTGCGCGTCATGCGCAGCGCCGCGCTGTACAGCTTGTCCAGATGGGAGAGCGCCTCTTCCTCGAACGCCGCGGCCTGCGCGTCGTCGAGGTCCGCGGTCTCTGCCGCCAGGAGATCCTGCTCGTCCATCAGGAGGCACTCTAGCGCGCCGTCGATGATGGCCCGCGCGCGGGTCACAACCTCGGGATCGAGCAAGAGCTGGGACATGCTCTGCTCAACCACGGGCGTCGGCGGGTTATTCCCCGATAACCAGAGTCGTCTTCCCTCCGCGGAGGAGGGTGGCCTAGTAGGGTGACGGCATGAGCCTGATGCGATTCGTTGCCCGGAGCCTGTTCGCCAGCTACTTCATCGCGGACGGGGTGAAGGCCGTGCGGCGCCCCGCCGAGATCGCGCCCGACGCGGAGCGCGTGACTTCCAAGATCGCGCCGCTGGTCCAGCGGGTGGTCCCGGCCAGCGTCTCCAGCTACGTGCCGGAGCGGGCGGAGACCTGGGTGCGCCTGGTTGGGGCGGTCCAGATCGCCGGCGGCGTCATGTTCGCCACCGGCCTCGGCCGCCGCGTGGGGGCGCTGCTGCTCGCCAAGTCGTCGGCCGTCAACCTGGCCATCGCCCTGCCGGAGAGGGGCGCCGCGCCGGCGGTCAAGGAGGCCGCGCGCGGCGAGGTGCTGCGCCAGGCCGCGCTCCTCGGAGCGGCCACGCTCGGCGCCCTCGACACACAGGGCAAGCCCAGCCTCCAGTGGCGCGCCGACCAGGCGACCAAGGAGGCCAAGAAGAAGGCCGAGGACAAGGCCGCCGCGGCCGCCAAGGCGGCCAAGAGCGCCACCCGATGACCTTCCCGCTGCCATCGGCCCGCGGCCCGGTCGCGGGAGAGGTGGTGGTCCCGGGCTCCAAGTCGGAGACCAACCGAGCGCTGGTGCTCGCGGCGCTCGCCGACGGCCCCAGCACGCTGCGCGGCACGCTCGACTCGCGCGACTCCGCCCTCATGATCGCGGCGCTGGAGGCCCTCGGCGTCGGGATCCGCGCGGAGGGCGCGGCGCTGCGCGTGACGCCCCCACGCCGCTTCCGCGGAGCCCCCGGGATCGGCTGCGG
>CAYVWO010000362.1:897-2736 GCA_964455495.1 uncultured Tessaracoccus sp. | reverse complement strand
TGGGTGGCGACGTCGCCCCGCGCAAGGAGTTCATCGTCGAGGGCGCCTACGCCCTCGACGCGGACCGCATCGACGCCTGATCAGTGCCTCCTAGCTGTACCTAGCCCTCGACGAGGATCACCGCGAGGTGACGCGGGCCGTGAACGCCCTCGACGCGGTCGAGCTCGATGTCGCTCGTCGCCGATCCGCCGCTCAGCCACGTCACCGGTCGACGCGCGCGAAGGGCGGGGGCGAGGCGCGCGATGCCCTCGGGGACGTCGCTGACGACCTGGTCCGCGGCGATCACGCAGATGTGCACGTCCGGGAGCAGGGTCAGCGCGCGCCGACCCTGGCCCGCGCCGTGATCGAGCGCGATGGTGCCCGAGTCCGCCATGCCGACGGCGGCCGTCGTGACGACGGCGTCGATCCCGTTCAGCTGCTGCGAGGTCAGCGGTGGATCGTCGCGACGGATATCGAGGCCCGCCGCCTCGACGGCGTCGGCCCACTCCACGGGAATCCCCGCGGGCAGGACCACGCTCGCGACGCCGAACGACGCCAGCGCGGCGACCAGCGCGGCCGGCACCTCGCCCGGCTGACACCGCGTCACGCCCGCCTTGTCGACCTTCTCGACGAAGTCGGCGAGGACGTCGGCGGTCCCCAACGGCCTCCCGTAGACCCACGTCACGGGCACGTCGACGGCCGCGTCCGGCTCCGGGACATCGGCGATCGCCGCCCGCACCCTCCGAAGGACCTCGTCCCTGGCCGTGCTCCGCGTCTCCGCGACCTCGCTCCTCACCGGGTTCATCGTCCCTCTCCTTCGCGGTTCTTCTTCCACCACTGGCGGAACGTCTGCGTGGGCGGCGCCTCGACGTCGCGGGCGCGAAGCCAGCGCGAGGCGATGGGGATGGGCAGCTTCCCGAGCCACCTCTTCCCGAACACCCCGCCTGCCGCGCGGGTCGCCAGCTGCGCCTCCGCCAGGTGCTTGCCGTCGGACATCACCCAGGCGGCCGTCTTCATGAGCGCCTGCTCGCCCGTGGCATGGTCGGCGGTCTTGTACTCGACCACCTTGTTGCGCAGGTGCACCAGGATGTCGGTGAAGGGAATCTTCACCGGGCACACCTCGTTGCAGGCGCCGCAGAGGCTGGAGGCGAACGGCAGGGCGCGGTCGTTCGGCTCGTCCATGCCGCGTAGCTGGGGGCCCAGGATCGCCCCGATGGGGCCGGGGTAGGGCGAGCCGTAGGCGTGCCCGCCGACCCGCTCGTAGACGGGGCAGATGTTGAGGCACGCGGAGCAGCGGATGCACCGCAGCGCCGCCCTGCCCGTCGGGTCCGAGAGCACGCGGCTACGGCCGTTGTCGAGCAGCACCACGTGCAGGTCCTGGGGGCCGTCACCGTCGGTCACGCCGGTCCACAGGGACGTGTAAGGGTTCATCCGCTCGCCGGTCGAGGACCGCGGAAGCAGCTTCAGGAAGACCTCCAGGTCCTCGATCGTCGGCACGATCTTCTCGATGCCGACGACCGACACCAGCGTCTTCGGCAACGTCAGGCACATCCGTCCGTTGCCCTCCGACTCGACGATGACCAGCGTGCCCGTCTCGGCGACGATGAAGTTGCCGCCGGAGACGGCCATCTCGGCGCGCAGGAACTTCTCGCGCAGGTGGACGCGCGCCGCCTCGGCCAGCTCGGGCGGGTTGTCCGAGATGCCCTCGGGAGCGGGCGTGCCGTAGCGCCCCATCTCCTCTACGAAGATCTCGCGCACCTCGCGGCGGTTGCGGTGGATCGCGGGCACGAGGATGTGGCTGGGCCGGTCGTGGCCGAGCTGCACGATGAGTTCGGCCAGGTCCGTCTCCCAGGCCGCGAT
>CAYVWO010000362.1:0-887 GCA_964455495.1 uncultured Tessaracoccus sp. | reverse complement strand
GTCGACGCCCTTGGCCTTCGCGATGTCGGCGACGATGCGGTTGGCATCGGCGGCGTCGCGCGCCCAGTGCACCGTGATGCCCGCGGCGGTCATGGCGGCCTCGGCCTGCAGCAGGTAGGTGTCCAGATGGCGGCCGACGCGGTCCTTGATCTGGGCCGCGGCGGTGCGCAGCTCCTCCCAGTCGGGGACCTCCGAGGCGCGGACGACGCGCTTGGCCCGGATCGTCGTCGTCGCGTGGGCGAGGTTCTTGCGCAGTTGGGCGTTCGCCAGGCCGACCTTGGCGGCCTTGGGAAACTCGGGGATGCCGAGCCACGTGCCGGGTTCGGGCGTGCGTCGCTCCATGGTGGCGCTCATCGCGGGTCCTCCTCTGTGCTCGCAAGGATCTCGGCGAGGTGGATGGTGCGGACCGGTTCGTGGTCGCGGTGCAGCACTCCGCCGATGTTCATCAGGCACGCCTGGTCGCCGGCGACGAGATACTCGGCGCCGGTCGAGGTCACGTTGCGTGCCTTGTCCGTGGCCATGGCGATCGACACGTCGGGGTTCTTGATCGAGAACGTGCCGCCGAACCCGCAGCACTGCTCGGCCCCGGGCAGGTCGAGCAGCTCGATCCCGCCGACGGCGCGCAACAGCCGGAGCGGCCGGTCGCCGACCTTCGCCACCCGGATCGAGTGGCAGGTCGGGTGGTAGGTGACCCGATGGGGGAAGTAGGCGCCGACGTCGGTGACGCCCAGCACGTCGATCAGGAACTCGCTCAGCTCGTAGCTGCGCGACGCGACGGCCTTGGCGTCCTCGGCGAGCGGCTCGTCGCCCGCAAGGCGCGCCAGCATCTCCCGCTGGTGGCGCACGGAGCCCACGCACGACCCGGACGGCCCGACGACGTAGTCGTA
>CAYVWO010000361.1:0-2753 GCA_964455495.1 uncultured Tessaracoccus sp. | reverse complement strand
ACCAGCCGTCTTCTCCAACTTCATCGCACGCTTGCGGTTGGTAGGTGAACACAGCTCAAGATTCTGGAACTACGCGCTCGCCGCCGCCTACTTCGACGGACGTACCTGGCCCTACGTCAAGAAGACAACCGGCATCCAGAACCTCGATGTTGACGCATGGCGAGCCATGCGGGTTCCAACGCCACCATCAGAGCAGCAGCGTGCAATCGCGGATTTCTTGGACCGGGAGACCGCGAAGATCGACGCGCTCATCGAGAAGCAGAACGAACTGATCGGCCTGCTCCAGGAGCGACGACAGCGGGCGATCAAGAACCTCGTTCTGGGTCGGGCCCTCCAGCCCCGGTCTTCTTCCTACTGGTTCGGATCTGTGCCTGACCATTGGGCTACACCGCGCCTATCCCACCACCATGAAGTTGTGCTGGGTCGAATGATCAACGCGTCTATGAACGATGTCGATGACGTTGAGGTGCCCTACCTTGCGGCTGGCTCGATTCAGCTGGAGGAGTTGCTGGTTGATGATTCCAAGACCATCACGATCCCGCGCGGGGAGGTGTCCAAGTACACGCTGAGATGCGACGACATCGTTGTGGTCGAGGGAGGCGCTGGGTATGGGCGATCGCACGTTCTGAGGCGTGACCTTACTGGGTGGGCATTTCAGAATCACGTCGCGCGAGGCCGGGTGAGGACGCAGCTAGGGGAGTCCCGGGATCTGCGCTGGGTCTTGGAGACGTGCCGGCTTTCAGGCTTCTTCGTAGCGAACAACCGCACAGCGACTCTACCGTCGCTATCACGTGATGTACTCGGGGCTCTTCGGGTACCGCAGCCTCCGCTTGTCGAGCAGCGCGATATCGCGGATCGCCTTGATCAGGAGACGGCCAAGATCGACACTCTGATCGCAAAGGCCACGGAGTTCATCGCCTTGGCGCGTGAACGGCGTGCTGCGCTGATCACTGCCGCTGTAACGGGCCAGATCGACGTGTTGGGGGAGGCGGCCTGAGATGGCGCAGCATAACGAGGTCGAGTTCGAGCGGGAGTTGTGTGAGTATCTGGCTGCGCACGGCTGGTTGTACTCGCCGAACGATGACGGTTACGACCGGCAGCGGGCGTTGTTCCCGGAGGATGTGTTCGCCTGGTTGTCCGATACCCAGCCGGAGGAGTTGGCGAAGCGCCTGAAGCCGGGCCTGTATGCGTCCGCAGAAGAGAGGGTTCGCGGCAACATCCTGGACCGTCTGGCAAAGGTGCTCGACGTCGGGCAGCCGGGCGGTGGCACACTGCACGTGCTGCGCGCGGGGTTCAAGGATGTCCCGGCGTCGTTTGCGATGATGCAGGCGCGTCCGGAGTTGGGCGGGAACCCGACGACGGAGGCCCGGTATGCGGCGAACCGGTTGCGGGTGATGCGGCAGGTGCACTACTCGGCGAAAGAGCCGCACAAGAGCTTGGATCTGGTGCTGTTCGTGAACGGAATCCCGGTCACGACCGCGGAGCTGAAGACGGACTTCACCCAGTCGGTGAACGACGCCAAGCAGCAGTACCGCACCGACCGCAAACCGGCTGGGGAGCCGCTGCTGGGGTTCGGGACGCGCGCCCTGGTGCATTTCGCGGTGTCGAACCACGAGGTGTGGATGACCACGAAGCTCGCCGGCGCCGACACCCGCTTCCTGCCGTTCAACCGCGGCAACCACGGGCACGCCGGCAACGCCCCTGACCCGCTCGGGCTGGCGTCCCCGTCGGCGTACTTGTGGCGCGAGGTGTGGCAGCGGGACCGCTGGCTGGAGATCCTGGCCAAGTTCATGCACTACGAGACCGTCACCAGCACGGACGCAGTGTCGGGCAAGAAGACCAAGAGCCAGGTGTTGATCTTCCCGCGCTACCACCAGCTGGACGCCGTGACGAGCCTGCTGGCGGACGTACGGGCGTCCGGGCCCGGGCAGCGGTACCTGGTCCAGCACTCGGCCGGGTCGGGCAAGACCCGCACGATCGCGTGGACGGCACACCGGCTCGCCACCTTGCATGGCGCGTCGAATGCGAAGGTGTTCGACTCGGTGATCGTGGTGACCGACCGGAACGTGCTGGACGCCCAGTTGCAGGAGGCGGTGAAGCAGATCGAGGCCAAGGACGGTTTCGTGGCCACGATCAACACCCGCGAGGCGGCGAAGCGGTCGTACACGTCGAAGTCGGGGTACCTGACCGACACGCTGGCGTCCGGGAAGCCGATCATCGTGGTGACGTTGCAGACGTTCCCGTTCGTGTTGCAGGCGATCCAGGAGAACAAGGCGCTGGCAGGCCGGTCGTTCGCGGTGATCGCTGATGAGGCGCACTCCAGCCAGACCGGGTCGGCGGCGTCCAAGTTGAAGCAGGTCCTGTCCGCCGCCGAGGCCGCCGAGCTGGACGACGGCGGGGAGGTGGACGTCGAGGCCATCCTGGCGGCGGAAGCGAAGGCGAAGGCCGACACGCACAACATCTCGTTCTTCGCGTTCACCGCGACCCCGAAGCCGAAGACGAGGGAGTTGTTCGGCACCCCGGACGCCGAGGGGGTGCCGCATCCGTTCCACGTGTACACGATGCAGCAGGCCATCGAGGAGCAGTTCATCCTCGACGTGTTGGCGAACTACACCACCTACGACACGGCGTTCCAGCTGGCCACGAAGGTGGCCGCCGGTGAGATGGCGCCGGTGCACAAGCTGGACGAGTCGGGGGAGCTGGTGGACGAGTCGGCGGCAAACGCGGGGGTTGATGCGGTGGGTGAAGCTGCA
>CAYVWO010000360.1:0-2764 GCA_964455495.1 uncultured Tessaracoccus sp. | reverse complement strand
CTTGCGGGGGGGGATGCTGCCAGACATCGAACTGATCGGGCCGATTATCGAGGACAAACACCTCCTGCCGATAGGGAAGGCTGTAATAGATCATCCGGCTGCCCATCGTCCAGTTGGTCACCGCCAGGGCGCGGGGCGACGGAGAAGGTGCAAGCCCGGCGCCGGCGGCGCCTTTTTCCTTTTTAATTCCCCTTTGCGGAAGGATCGTGTCCATCTTTGGCGACGGGGAGGGTGACGGTGTCGTCGTCGAAGGCCACGTACACGGTGGACGGCCTGGTCTGGTGCTTGCCGTGCTTGCTGTAGGCGAGCCAGGAGGCGGCCCAATCGCTCAGGACGGCGCGGGTCACCCGAGGCGTGAGGTGCGTCCCCGCAGGCAGCTCATGCCAGACGAGGGTCCCGAGGCCTTGCGGGCCGTCCTCCTGGCGCAACGCGGCCGAGGCCGCCGACTCGGAGAACCCGAGCCCGCGCTCGACGAAGTGGGCTCGGGCCGCCTCGGGGCCGCCGCAGTGCACCGTGATCGACTCGCCCGGCTGCTGCCAGCCCTCGAAGATGCGCGCCGCCAGCTCCGCCGCGAGCCGACCGTCGCCGAGCACCAGGGCCTCCTGGTCGTCGGGTGCGGTGATAATCACCTTGACGCAGTGGTCGAGGATTCGTCTGAGCTGGCCCTCGCTGGCCGCCTCCATCCACCGGACGCGGACCGCCCGCAACTCGATCTGCTCCTCCGAGGTCGCCGCCCCCACGCACACCACCGGCTTGTCCTCCCGGAACCGGATGGCAATCTGCGCGGCCTCAGGCCCGCCGCCGAGCACCACGACGTGGTTGCGGCTGCGGATCGCCCGTAACCTCACCCACTGGTCGTAGAGCACGCGGAACACGACGGCGACGATGCCGCTGACCGTCGCCATTGGAGCGAGAAACCGCGCGATCCACAGGTAGAGGTTGACCTCATCGTCCGCGACGGGGTCGATCGTGAACAACCGCATCGCGTTGTAGACGGCCTCCCAGACAGGCCTGCCCTGGACCATCCAGCCGACGATGCCGAGGGTGAGCGCGACGATGAACCCGCCCACCGCGAACAGCGCCCACCCATTGCGGCGCAGCCCCTGCGCGATCGTCTGCTTCATGTGGATCGACCCTTCTCTACGACCGGCGCCGCGACGCCATGCCCGGGGCCGCGCAACATCCGGACCCCACGTCGCGGCCCGTCCACCAATGACGGACAAGCCGCGGCATGGCTGCCCTGGCGCACCTCGTCCGTCAGTATCTCGTACCAGCCGACACCGAGGAGGAAGCGTGGCCATCGGCTATGACCCGAAGGGTCCGATCTTCATCTCGTACCGGCAGTCGGACGGCAAGCCATACGCGGAACTGCTTGACAACTACCCGCGGGCAGGTGGTTTGGTCCCATGGCGAGATCTCGTTGACCTGCCGCCGGGCGAGACAAAGCAGCGCGTGGAGGAAGCATTTGGGGAAGGCATCAGCAACGCGATCCTCGTGGTCACCGAAGAGCTGCGGGACAGCGATTTCGTCCCAAAGATCGAGTTGCCAAGGCTCCTTGAGCTGGACGCCGAACGGGACGCCGCCCGCCCGTTCCATCTGCTCGTCCTGAACACCCAGGAGAAGGCGAGTCGCGCCGGCGAAATCGACGTCGACGCCCCGGATGCGCTCCTCCGCGCCAAGGGCCACTGGCCCCCACCAGGCTGCGAGAAGGATGCCCCGCTCAGGGACCTCAAGCAGTACGCGCTGCTCCCCACTCGCGGCGAGCTTCGCCAGCTGTACGCCGACCTGCTGGACGCACGTCTCAGCGCACGGACCAAGGAACTCGACGACAAGGAGGTGACCATCCAGACCCAGACGAGGCCTGCCGGGACCTCGCGAAGCAGGTTGTCGGGGGTCAATCGAAGTCTCTTCGTTGCGAAGAACGCCGATGACCCCTACGACCTGACCGTGCGGCTTCGCCAGGATCCGACGACAGGGGTGCCGTCAGAGCTCGCGATGGTCTCGCTCCAGCAGACGCTTCCGTTGCTCGTCGATGGTCTCTACGCACACGGCGTCGAGAAAGTGAGGATCAGCGCAGCCGGCCATGCGTCGCTGCTGTGGGCAATCGGGGCGGCCCTGCCGACCACTCGAATGCGCCCGGGCAGCGTCGTCGCGGTCGACATCGACGAGAAAGGAACCGAGTGGCACGAGAGGCCTGTGGACGACTCGGTGGACAGAGAGCAGTTCCGGGTGGAGTGGGACTGCTGGAAGAGCGAGGTACCCCATGACCGTCTGGGTCGCGCCGTGGTACTGCTCCAGGTCGAGGACAAGGCGAACGTGAAGGCGTTCGAGCGGCTGGCTGACAGCCTGCCCGAGTACCACGCGAAGGTCGTGGTTCGCCTCCGCGGCTCGGCGGATAGCCCCGACACCCTCGAATACTCACCGAGTTCCACATCGCCAATCAGTTGCCCGCTACGCTCTCGACCCTCCTTGGGCGTAATAGCAACACCCTGAACATCGTGCTGTACGAATGGGGTTCCGGCGGGCGCGACGGGCACCGCGAGTACGTGCGCATGGCTCGACTTCAGCCGGGGATGCCGGGCGGGCCGATCACGGAGGTGTTCTCGCGTCGTCGCCCGCGGAAGACCGGCGAGATCACCGAGTTTGTGAACCTGACCCCGCACGCCATGAACCTCATCCAGGAGGGCCTGTGCGTCAAGTCCTGGGATGCGGCCTCCGAGGACGACTGGTGGATGCTGTTGTTTCCGTTCCACACATAGGTGCA
>CAYVWO010000359.1:0-2793 GCA_964455495.1 uncultured Tessaracoccus sp. | reverse complement strand
AAGGAGCGCCTGGAGGACGGCGACTTCGGCGGCGAGCTCGGCCTGTAGGAACCTGTCTCAGGCCCGAGTATCCAGCTCATTTGGCCCCGGGCGTCGTCACGGACGCCCGGGGCCAAATGGTTGTAGGAGAGATTTCCATGCAACATCCCGCGGCTCGCACCCCGGCTGAGTTCGCCGCACGCGTGGGGTCGGTCCGCGCGCGCATCGACGCCGTGGCCGCCCGCGTCGGCCGGAGCCTGGGAGAGGTGCGCCTGCTTCCGGTCAGCAAGACGGTCCCTTCGGACCGGCTCCACGCCGCCGTCGCCGCCGGGATGACCCTCCTAGGCGAGAACAAGGTCCAGGAGGCCGCCCGCAAGGCACAGGAACTGGCCGACCTCGGCGTCTCGTGGGCCGTGATCGGGCATCTGCAGACCAACAAGGCCCGCGACGTGGCCGCGTTCGCCGCCGAGTTCCACGCGCTGGACTCGGCGCGCCTCGCGGAGGCGCTCGACCGTCGGCTCCAGGCCGCGGGCCGCAGCCTCGACGTCTTCGTCCAGGTGAACACGTCCGCCGAGGAATCCAAGTCCGGCCTCCCGCCCGAGGAGGTCCTCGGCTTCCTCGCCGAACTCCCCCGGTTCGAGACGCTGCGCGTGCGCGGCCTCATGACGCTGGCCATCCGCAGCGACGACGCCGAGCGTGTCCGGTCCTGTTTCCGCCTGCTGCGCACGCTCCGCGACCGGGCGCGAGACCAGGACCTGATCGGTCCCGGCGAGCTCTCCATGGGCATGTCCGGCGATTATGAGATGGCCGTCGAAGAAGGCGCGACCACCGTCAGGGTCGGCCAGGCCATCTTCGGCGCACGTCTGATTGGATAGCCCCCGTGATTATCGGGATGGGCACCATCGTGAACGTGGCGACCGTGGTCGTGGGCGCGCTGCTTGGCATCGTCCTCGGCAACCGGATCCCGGAGCGCACCAAGGAGACGGTGACGTCGGTCCTCGGCCTCTTCACGCTGGTCATCGGCGGGCTGTCCGTCGTGGCGATGAACTCCGAGGCGTTGAGGGGCGAGGTCGGCTCGTCGGCGATGATCGTGGTGCTCGCCGCCCTCCTTGTCGGCGCCGTGCTCGGCACCTGGCTGCAGGTCGAGTATCGGCTGGAGCAGTTCGCGACCTGGATCCGCTCCCGGTTCGCGGCCACCGGCGACGCGGCCCGGTTCGTCGATGGCATGGTCACCTCCACGCTGCTGTTCTGCGTCGGCCCGCTCGCCATCCTGGGCTCGATCTCCGACGGCCTCGGCCTCGGCGCCGATCAACTCTACGTCAAGGCGATCCTCGACGGCTTCGCCGCGATGGCCTTCGCATCCACCCTCGGCTGGGGCGTCCTCGCCGCGGCTCCCGCCGTCGCGCTCGTCCAGGGCAGCTGGACGGTCGTCGGCTACTTCGCCGGCGACGTCCTGAGCGTCGCCCAGGTCGACGCGCTGTCCGCCGCAGGCGGCGTCATCCTGCTGGCCCTCGGCCTCCGCCTGCTGAACGTGAAGCAGATCCCCGTGGGCGACCTCCTCCCCGCCCTGTTCCTCGCCCCTGCCTTGGTTCCCCTCGCTGCCATCTTCGCCTAGCACGGAGCGCCGCCTAGCCGGTTGACCCGCGTCATCGTGGCTGCAAACGCACTTGCCATCCATCAAACTGAACCGTACAGTTTGATGGATGGAGCAGCTGAGCCCGCGGGCGATGGCGAAGCGTCGGCAGATCACCGACGCCGGGCGGGCACTGTTCCTCAGCCAGGGCTTCACGCGCACCTCGATGGACGCGGTCACGGCCGAGGCCGGGGTCAGCAAGCAGACGCTGTACGCGTACTTCCCGAGCAAGGACGAGCTGCTGATCGCGATCCTGGCGGAGTCCCTGCACGTCCTCGGAGACCAGCCCGACGGCCATGCCCCGCGGACCCGGGAAGAGCTCCGCGCCGCGCTCGTCGACTTCGGCGAGCGACTCCTCGGCACCATGCTCCGCGAGGACTCCATCGCCATCCTGCGCCTGCTGCTCGCCGAGGCCGCGCACGTCCCCGAGCTCCGGCACCGGTTCCTCGAGGCACTCCCCTACCAGCTCCTCGGCCGCGCCACCGCCATCCTCACCGCGGCCGCCGACAGCGGAGTCATCGTCCTCGACCACCCCCAGATCAGCGTCCGGATGCTCGTCGGCCCGCTGATCAGCTACGTGACCTTCGGGGGCCTGATGAGCAACGACGCCCCGGAGCACCCCGGCGCCGACACCATCGAGTGGCTGGTCGACGCCTACCTCCGCACCCTCGACTTCGGCGGCGCGCCGTGACCCGGGCCTCCGCGGGCGCGCCATGGGCGCGATGCACGGCCGTCGCCGCCGTCGTGCTGGCGCTGACGGCGTGCCAGCAGCCCGACGACGGGACCATCGCCGCGACCGGCCGCGTGGTCGCCGACACGGTCTCCGTGCAGGCCCCAGCCCTCGCCGTCCCGCGCGTCAGCCTCGACGCCGGCTTCGCACCCCCGCCCGGAACGCCGGCCACGGCGTCGACCGTGCCCGCGATGCTGTCGCTCGGCTCCGCGCAACGCGTCGCGGCCGTCGAGGCGCGGCTCGGCGACCACGTCGAAGAGGGCGACGTCCTCCTCCGGTTCGACGACGCCGCGCTGGCCGCCCAGGAGCGGATCTCCGAGGCCGACGTCGCCGTCGCGAAGGCGCAGGTCGCCGTGATCGACGCCGCCGTCGACACCACCCACGACAAGGAGTCCGACCTCCGCGACACGCGCGCGGAGATCGAGGACGGCATCGCGGAGGGGAAGTCGGC
>CAYVWO010000358.1:0-2799 GCA_964455495.1 uncultured Tessaracoccus sp. | reverse complement strand
TTCGACACGACGGCGGCTTCGCTCGCGCGTCGGCTCAGCACGGCGCGACACGCGCAGCGTCGCTTCGCTCCTTCGGCGCGGCTCAACGAGCGTCTACGCGGCGAGGCGGGCGGCGATGCGGTCGCCGGTCTCGACCGTGCCGAACTTCTGCGCGCCGCGCTCGGCGATGTCCGCGGACACCGCGTCGTCGATCTTGGCGGCCAGTTCCGGCTTGCCCAGGTGGTCGAGCAGCAGCGCCATGGAGGAGATCGCCGCCGTCGGGTCCGCGATGCCCTTGCCCGCGATGTCGGGGGCGGAGCCGTGCACGGGCTCGAACATCGACGGGAACTCGCCGCTCGGGTTGATGTTGGCCGACGCGGCCAGGCCGATGCCGCCGGTGACGGCAGCGGCGAGGTCGGTGACGATGTCGCCGAAGAGGTTGTCGGTGACGATCACGTCGAACTGCGACGGGTCGACGACCAGCGCGATCATCGCGGCGTCGATGTGCAGGTACTTCTGCTCGACGTCCGGGAACTCGCGCCCGACCTCCTGGAACACGCGGTTCCACAGCGACCCGGCGTTGACCAGCACGTTGTGCTTGTGGAGCAGAGTGAGGTGGCCGCGGCGCGACTGGGCGCGACGGTAGGCGTCGCGGACGACCCGCTCGACGCCGTAGGCCGTGTTGACCGAGACCTCGGTGGCCAGCTCGTGCGGGGTGCCGACGCGCACCGCGCCGCCGTTGCCGCAGTACAGGCCCTCGGTTCCCTCGCGGACGACCACGAAGTCGACGTCCTTGCCCTCGACGATGCGCGGCGCCAGCGGCGTCGGCACGCCCGGGTACAGCTTCGACGGCCGCAGGTTGATGGCGTGGTCGAACGCGAAGCGGAGCTTCAGCAGCAGGCCCCGTTCGAGGAGGCCGCTGGGGATCGCCTTCGATCCGGGGGCCGCGCCGACGGCGCCGAGGACGATGGCGTCGACGCCCTTCAGCTCCTCGAGTACGGAGTCGGGCAGCACCTCGCCGGTGCGCTGCCAGCGCTCCGCGCCGAGGTCGTAGTGGACGAAGTCGAACGCATCGGGGCCCGCGACCGCGGTCAGCGCCTTGAGCGCCTCCGCCGTCACCTCGGGGCCGATGCCGTCGCCGCCGATGACGGCAATGCTGGCTGAAGTCATGGGGGAGACCCTACGGAGCGCGCGCTTCGCATGTCGCCCGTCTCAGTTGTCCGTCCACTGAATGAGACGTCCGGACCGCGCCGCGGGCGCGTAAGCTTCGCCCAGCCCCCGACCCCATGCAGGAGCCCTCATGCCAACGTTGCCCCAGCGCCCCGCCGAGTTTCACGTGTTCGACACCTCCCTACGCGACGGTGGTCAGCAGGAGGGGCTGAACCTCTCGGTCGCGGACAAGCTGAAGATCGCGGGCTACCTCGACGAGCTGGGAGTCACGTTCATCGAGGGCGGCTGGCCGGGCGCGAACCCTGCCGACACCGAGTTCTTCCAGCTCGCCAAGAAGCTGGACCTGAGACACTCGAAGCTGGTCGCGTTCGGCGCGACGCGCAAGGCCGGGGCGAAGGCCGAGAACGATGCGCTGACCCGGGCGCTCGTCGACGCCGACACCGACTACATCTGCATCGTGGCCAAGTCGCACGACGAGCACGTGTTCCGCGCGCTGCGCACCACGCTCGAGGAGAACCTCGAGATGATCACCGACACCGTGCAGTTCCTGCGCTCGCAGGGCAAGCACGTGTTCGTCGACTGCGAGCACTTCTTCGACGGCTACCGCGCCAACCCCGAGTACGCCCTCAAGGTCGTCCAGACGGCGCACGACGCCGGCGCCGAGGTGGTCGTGCTCTGCGACACCAACGGTGGCATGCTGCCCAGCTGGATGGGCGAGGTCGTCGACGCCGCCGCCGCGACCGGCGCGAATCTCGGCATCCACTGCCACAACGACACGGCGTGCGCCGTCGCCAACACCATGGCCGCCGTCGAGGCGGGCGTGATGCACGTGCAGGGCACCTTCAACGGTTACGGCGAGCGCACCGGCAACGCCGACCTCTCCGCCCTCATCCCGAACCTGCAGATCAAGTACGGCTGGGACATCCTCCCGCCGGAGCAGCTTGCGGAGCTGACCCGCATCGCGCACGCGATCGCGCTCGTGGCGCACCAGCCGCTGCTTGGCCGCCAGCCCTACGTCGGCCACTCGAGCTTCGCGCACAAGGCGGGCTTGCACGCCTCGGCGATCAAGGTCGACGAGATGCTGTACCAGCACATCGACCCCGCCATCGTCGGCAACGACATGCGGATGCTGATCTCCGACATGGCCGGCCGCGCCAACATCCAGATCAAGGGCGAGCAGCTCGGCTTCGACCTCGGCGACCGCGAACAGGCGGCAAGGATCACGGGCGTCGTCAAGGCCCGCGAGGCCGAGGGGTACTCGTACGAGTCGGCCGACGCCAGCTTCGAGATGCTGCTCCGCGACCAGCTGGGGGTCCTCGAGCTGCCCTTCACGGTCGACTCCTGGCGCGTCTTCACGGAGGAGCGCGACGGGGTCAACACGTCCGAGGCGACGGTGAAGCTGTCCGCGAAGGGCGAGCGCCAGATGGTCGTCGGCGAGGGCAACGGCCCCGTCAACGCGTTGGACGCCGCCCTCCGGAACGCGCTGATCCCGGCATTCCCGGAGGTCGCGGAGTTCGACCTCACCGACTACCGCGTGCGCATCCTCGACGAGGGCCACGGCACCGACGCCTCGGTACGGACCCTCATCGACACGGCCTACAACGGCTACTCCTGGACCACCGTCGGGGTGGGCACCAACGTCATCGAGGC
>CAYVWO010000357.1:302-2803 GCA_964455495.1 uncultured Tessaracoccus sp. | reverse complement strand
GGGTCGAGTGCGCCTCGGGCGCCGCGCCCGTGTTCGACGAGATGAAGCCGCCGGCCTGGATGATCCGGTCGAATGCGGTGCGGTCGACGACCAGGTCCTTGATCACCGGGAACGCGCCCGCGCGCCAGGGCTCGATGTCGATCGTCGCGCCGTCGGCGAAGGAGCGCATGTGCAGCTGGCAGGTGGTCGTGGCGGACCCACCGTGCGCGACGCCGTTGATGACGACGCCACACATGCCGCAGATGCCCTCGCGGCAGTCGTGATCGAACGCGACCGGCTCCTGATTCTGAGCGGTGAGGTTCTCGTTGAGAAGGTCGAGCATCTCCAGGAACGACATGTCCTCGGACACGCCGTCGATGTCGTACTCGGCCATCCGGCCGGCGGCGTTCGCACCGGCTTGGCGCCAGATACGTAGCTTGAGCTTCACTTGTAACTCCGTTGCTTCAGTTCGATTGCCTTGTAGACCAGGGGCTCGCGGTGCAGCACGGGCTTGCCGCCCTCGCCGCCCCACTCCCAGGCGCCGACGTAGAGGAACTCGTCGTCGTGGCGCAGGGCCTCGCCCTCCTCCGTCTGCGATTCCGCGCGGAAGTGACCGCCACAGGACTCGCGACGGTGCAGCGCGTCGATGCACATGAGCTCGCCGAGCTCGAAGAAGTCGGCGACGCGCCCCGCGCGCTCGAGGGCCTGGTTGAAGTCCTCGTTCACGCCGGTGACGCGCACGTTCTTCCAGTAGTCGGCCTTGAGGTCACGGATGAGCCCGATGGCCTTCTTCAGGCCGGCCTCAGTGCGCTCCATGCCGCAGTACTCCCACATGATCGCTCCGAGCTCCTTGTGGTAGGAGTCGACGGAGCGGGTGCCCTGGATGGAAAGCAGCGTATCGATGCGACCCTGGGCCGACTCGCGCGCCTCGGCCACCGCCGGGTGGTCGTCGGCCAGCTTCTCGAACGGGGCGTCGGCCAGGTAGTCGTTGATCGTGTTCGGGAGGACGAAGTACCCGTCGGCCAGGCCCTGCATCAGCGCCGAGGCGCCGAGGCGGTTGGCACCGTGGTCGGAGAAGTTGGCCTCTCCGGTCACGTACAGGCCGGTGATCGAGGACTGGAGGTCGTAGTCGACCCACAGGCCGCCCATCGTGTAGTGGACCGCCGGGTAGATGCGCATGGGCACCTCGTACGGGTTCTCGCCGGTGATCTGCGCGTACATGTCGAACAGGTTGCCGTACTTGTTCTCCACGGCCTTCTGCCCGAGGCGGTTGATCGCGTCGGAGAAGTCCAGGTACACGCCGCGGCGCATCTGCCGCTCGTTGCCCTGCGGGTCGCGCTCCGTGATGGCGGGGCCGACGCCGCGGCCCTCGTCGCACATGTTCTTCGCCTGGCGCGACGCGATGTCGCGGGGAACCAGGTTGCCGAACGCCGGGTAGATCCGCTCCAGGTAGTAGTCGCGGTCCTCCTCGGGGATCTGGCGCGGGTCCTTGGCGCAGTCCTCGGCCCTCTTGGGCACCCAGATGCGGCCGTCGTTGCGAAGCGACTCCGACATGAGCGTCAGCTTCGACTGGGTGTCGCCGTGCACCGGGATGCAGGTGGGGTGGATCTGCGTGTAGCAGGGGTTACCGAAGTAGGCGCCCTTGCGGTGCGCGCGCCAGCCGGCGGTGACGTTGCAGCCCATGGCGTTCGTCGACAGGAAGAAGACGTTGCCGTAGCCGCCCGTGGCGAGCACGACGGCGTCGGCGGTCCAGGTCTCGACCTTGCCGTTGACCATGTTGCGGGTCACGATGCCGCGGGCCCTGCCGTCGACGACGATCAGCTCGACCATCTCGTGGCGGGCGTACATCTTGACGGTGCCGGCCGCGACCTGGCGCTCCAGCTGCTGGTAGGCGCCGATCAGGAGCTGCTGCCCCGTCTGGCCGCGCGCGTAGAACGTGCGCTGCACCTGCACGCCGCCGAAGGAGCGGGTGTCGAGCAGGCCGCCGTACTCGCGCGCGAAGGGGACGCCCTGGGCCACGCACTGGTCGATGATGTTGGCCGACACCTCGGCGAGCCGGTAGACGTTGGTCTCGCGGGCGCGGTAGTCGCCGCCCTTGACCGTGTCGTAGAACAGCCGGAACGTCGAGTCGTTGTCGTTGCGGTAGTTCTTGGCCGCGTTGATGCCGCCCTGGGCGGCGATGGAGTGGGCGCGGCGGGGGCTGTCCTGGTAGCAGAAGTTGAGGACGTTGTAGCCCGCCTCGCCGAGGGTCGCGGCCGCCGCGCCACCGGCGAGGCCGGTGCCGACGATGATGACCGACAGCTTGCGGCGGTTCGCCGGGTTGACCAGGCGCGCCTGGAACTGGCGGGTCTTCCAGACCTTCTCGATCTCGAGGCCGGTGGGCGCCTTGGTGTCGGCGATGTCGGCGCCTTCAACCCAGAAGTCACTAGTAGTAGCAGTGGTAGACATCAGATCACCCTAAACAGGACGGCGAGGGGCATGATCATGAAGCCGGCGTAGAGGACGACGGCGACGACGATCGC
>CAYVWO010000357.1:0-292 GCA_964455495.1 uncultured Tessaracoccus sp. | reverse complement strand
ACGGGCAGGGCCAGGAAGGCCAGGGCCAGCAACACCGCCAACACGGCGGCCAGGACGTACAGGGCGCGCCGCAGGGGGGTGTTGAGGATCCCCAGCGTCTGGAACGCGCTCCAGACGCCGTGCCGGATGTGCATGCAGATCAGGACCATGCAGACCGCGTAGAGCGCGACCATCCACCACTGGATGAAGCTCTCGACCACCATGGTGTGGGGCTTGTCGCCGCTGCCGCCGAACGAGCCGGGGACGATCGTGAACTGGATCAGGTGGAAGACGACGAAGGCCGCGATGATGA
>CAYVWO010000356.1:658-2804 GCA_964455495.1 uncultured Tessaracoccus sp. | reverse complement strand
GACGAGTAGGCGCCGGGATCCTTCGCCACCAACTGCTGGTAGATGAAGCCGGTCAAACCCGTCGCGAGCACGTTGATGACGACGCCGATGATGACGTGGTCGACCAGGTAACGCAACGCGAACAGCGTCAGCACCGCCGACATCAGCACGCTCGCCAACGCGGCCGCGAACAGCGCCGCGACGAAGGACTTCGTGATCGAGTAGGTCAGCGAGGCAGCGAAGGCCGCGGTCAGGAACTGGCCCTCGATGGCGATGTTGACGACGCCCGCGCGCTCGGCGAGGACACCGCCGAGGACGCCGAAGAACAGCGGCGTCGCGTACTCGAGCGTCAGGTTGAGCTGGCTGGTGAGCGTGAAGGGCAGGTCCGAGCTGGCGGCGGCCCACACGACGAAGCCCACCAGCACGCCAACGCCGGCGGCGACGGCCGCGACGACCCGGAGCCGATGGCTCAGCCGCCCGCTGAGCAGGCCGATCCCCGCGCCAAGCACCAGCAGCGCGCTGGCGAGTACCGTCGGGGTGCCCGGCAGCTCGATCTTGGGCAGCTGCACCTCGTCGAAAGCGTCCGACAGCGCGATGATGCCCGTGTGGTGCACGGTGAACGCCATGATGGCCAGAATGGCGCCGATCACGACGACGAGGATGCCGGTCGAGAGCCGCTGCGAGCGCGCCTCGGGCGACTCGACGCGACGGGTCTGCACAGTGAGGGTCTCCGCGCTCATGCCTGGGCCGCCTTCGCTGCAGATCGGGGGGCTGACTTCGGTTTCCGCTCGCGAAGGAACGGAAGTATGGCGACGACGAACGCCGGCGCGGCGACGAACAACACGATGAGCGCCTGGATCAGGTCGGTCAGCTTGTCCGGCGTGCCTGCCATGGTGATCATGGTGCGCCGCGACGCCTTCAGCGCGCCGAACAACAGGCCGGCGAGCACCACGCCCAGCGGGCGGGAGCGCCCGAGCAGCGCGACGGTGATGGCGTCGAAGCCGAGCGTGCCGATGATGGTGCCCGTCATCTGCGTTGGTGTGCCCGTCAGCAGCTGCGGCGCGGTGACCATCATCACGCCGCCGAGGCCCGCGAACGCCCCGGCCAGCGCCATGGTGATGATCGTGATGTTCGACACGCTGGCGCCCGATACCGCCGCGGCGTTCGGGTTCAGGCCGACGGCCTTCAGCTGCACGCCGAACTTCGTGCGCTCCAGAAGCCACCACACGATGAAGGCGGCGAGCAGGGCGATGAAGAACCCGAGGTGGAGGCGCGTGCCCGCCAGCCGGGGCATCGTGGCGGTCCACTCCAGCACCGGCGAGATGGGGTCGTTGCGGCCCGGCGCCTGGAACGCCTTCTGCATCATCAGGTACGCGAGCAGGCTGCCCGCGATGTAGTTCAGCATGATCGTGAGGATCACCTCGTGCGCGCCGGTGCGCGCCTTCAGCACGCCGACGATGCTGCCCCAGACCGCGCCCGCGATGAGGCCGACGAGGATGACGAGCGGCAGGTGGAGGAAGATCGGCAGGCCCTTGACCGTGAAGCCGACGAAGGCCGCCGCGAGTGCCCCGACCATGGCCTGGCCCTGCGCGCCGATATTGAACAGCCCGGCCCGGAACGCGATGGCGACGGCGAGGCCCGCGGCGATCAGCGGCGTGGCCTCCGCCGTCGTGTTGGTGATGTTGACCCAGTTGCCCATCGAGCCGTACCACATGGCGTAGAACGTGGTGGCGATCTTGTCCCAGCTGGCGCCGAGCGCGTCGCCCGGGCGGCTGAAGAAGTACGCCCACTTCGCGGCGACCTCGGCGTCCGAGACCACCATGATCACCGCCGCGACGACGAACGCCAGCAGCATCGACGCCACCGTGATGATGGTGGTCTGCACCCAGGCGGGGCGCGCCTTCTCACTCATGGCTCTCCTCCACCGTGGCGACGGCGTCCTCGTAGCTGATCCCGGCCATCATGAGGCCGAGCACGTCGCGCGGGGTGTCCGGGCCGACGATGCCGACGATCTTCCCGCGGTACATCACCGCGATCCGGTCGGCCAGCGACTCGACCTCCTCCAGCTCCGTCGACACGATCAGGACGGCGGTGCCGACGTCGCGCTCCTCGACGATCCGCTTGTGCAGGAACTCGATGGCGCCGACGTCGACGCCGCGGGTCGGCT
>CAYVWO010000356.1:0-648 GCA_964455495.1 uncultured Tessaracoccus sp. | reverse complement strand
GAGAGCGGCCGCGACAGCTCGCGCGCCAGCACCACCTTCTGCTGGTTCCCGCCCGACAACGCGTTCACCGGCTGCGTGTGCGACTCGGAGCGGATGTCGAACTCCTTGATGCGGGCCACGGCGTTGTCCGCGATGGCACCCAGCTGCAGCGAGCCGTTCCTCGAGTAGGCGTCGAGGTTGTTCAGCACGAGGTTCTCGGCGATGCTGAACTCGCCGACGAACCCGTCGCGGTGCCGGTCCTCCGGGACGAATCCGAGGCCGGCCTTGATGGTCTTGGCGGGGCTGGCGTGCGCGATGTCCACGCCGTCGAGGAGGGCGGTGCCGCTGAGCGGGGTCATAGTGCCGAGCAGGGCCTCGGCCAGCTCGGTCTGACCATTGCCTTGGACGCCCGCGATGCAGACGATCTCGCCGCCGCGCACGCTGAGGCTCAGCTGGTCGACGGCGACCGCGCCGGACGGGCTGGCGACCGTCAGATCGGTGATGACCAGCCTCTCGTCGCCGGGCTTCGCGGGCTCCTTGTCCACCTGGAGCGAGACCGACCGGCCGACCATCATGGCCGCCAGCTCGCCCTCGGGAGCGGTCAGCTCGGCGCTGCCGACCACCTTCCCGCGGCGGATGACCGTGATGTCGTCCGCGACGGCCCGCACC
>CAYVWO010000355.1:0-2811 GCA_964455495.1 uncultured Tessaracoccus sp. | reverse complement strand
GGTGTGCCGGGACATGGGCGTTGGCCTCGTGCCGTACTCGCCGAACGGGAAGGGACGGCTCGCCCGCCCGGTCGGCGAGCAGAGCACCCGCTCCAGCACCGACCACGTCGTCCAAGCCTTCGACAGCCCCCACGACGTGCCGGTCATCGACGCCGTCGCGCGCGTCGCCGAACAGCGCGGCGTCCCGATGGCGCAGATCGCGCTCGCGTGGGTGCTGCGCAACCCGATCGTCTCGGCCCCCATCGTCGGGGCGACGAAGCCGCACCACCTCCCCGAGGCCGTGGCCGCGCTGGACATCCGGCTCACCGACGAGGAGGTCGCCGCCTTGGAGGAGCACTACGTGAACTCCGGCCCCTCCTGGTTCTGAAAGGTGGGGTTCGATCCGCTCACGGCAGCGCTGCCGTGAGCGGCACACTCTTGAGCGCTGCCGGTCTCCGGGGAGGCTTGTCGCATGACCGAGAACCCCCTCACCCCACTCGACGAGCAGCTCGCGGCGCGGCTGCTCGAACAACGCACGCTGTTCTTCGGCTCGGCGCTCGACGAGACGATCGGCAACCGGCTGTGCGCGGCTCTCGTCCTGCTCGCGAGCGAGGACCCGTCCGCCGAGATCTACCTCTGGATCAACTCCCCCGGCGGCTCGGTCACGTCGATGCTCGCCATCCGCGACACGATCCGGACCATCCCTAGCCCGGTACGCACCGTGAACCTCGGGCTCGCGGCCAGCGCTGGGCAGTTCGTGCTCAGCGCGGGCACCCCGGGCCACCGCTACAGCCTCCCCCACTCCAAGGTGCTGCTGCACCAAGGCTCGGCGGGAATCGGCGGCAGCGCCGGCGACATCGCCATCCAGGCCGACGACCTCCGGCAGACCCGCGACACCGTGCTCGGCCTCATCGCCGCCGACACGGGCCAGGACGTCGCGACCGTCGAACGCGACTCCCGCCGCGACCGCTGGTTCACCGCCGAGGAGGCCCTGGCCTACGGCTTCGTCGACCACGTCGTGACGAGCCTCGACGACATCCGCCCCCGGCCCCGCGCCGCCGTCGGGTTGGCGGTGGCGTCGTGACCGGCTACACCATCCCCTACGTGTCGACGAGGACGAGAAACGGCGAGCGCACCAGCGACATCTACTCCCGACTGCTCGGCGACCGCATCCTCTACCTCGGAACGCCCATCGACGACGGGGTCGCCAACGCCGTCATCGCCCAGCTCATCCACCTGGAGTCCGAGAACCCGGAGGCGCCGGTCAGCCTGTACCTCAACTCGCCCGGCGGATCGACAACGGCCATGCTGGCGATCTACGACGCCATGCAGTTCGTCCGCCCGGCCGTGCACACGACCTGCGTCGGCCAGGTGGTCGCGAACGCGGCGGTCCTCCTCGCCGCCGGCGCGGAGGGTCACCGTCAGATCCTCCCCCATGGCCGCGTCGTCCTGCATCAGCCCGCCGCGGAGGGCCACCGGGGCACGATCCCGGACCTGATCCTCGAGGCCGACGAGGTGGAACGCACCCGGAGCCTTCTCGAGGCGGTGCTCGCCCGACACACGGGTCGCACGCCCGAGCGGGTCCGCGCCGACACGGAACGAGACCTCGTGCTCACCGCAGACGGCGCCGCCGACTACGGGATCGTCGACCGGGTGCTGACCGATCGCGAGTGAGCCGCGACCGAGGCGCCTACAGGTACCACCCGGGGCTGGGATTCAGCTGAGGGCATTCGGAGCTCCTTCTGGAACGCGTCATCTCCATGGCGGCCTCGCTCAGCTGCATCGTCCGAGCGAGGCCACACCGGCTTGCCGGCTGGCGGGCGTCGATAACTCAACCACCCAGACCCACGGCGGAGAGAGTCCCTTTTGAGAGGGGTACTGCGACGGCCCCTCAGGTACCGGGTGCCCGGGCGGCACCCAGTAAGCACCGGGCTTAGGCCGCGATGCCATCGGTAAGCGCGGAGACGGCGTCCCGCTGCTCGGCGGTCAAGTCGATGTCGGCGGCTGAGGCGTTGGCGCGGAGCTCGTCGGCGGTCTCGGCGCCGACGATCGCAGACGCCACTGCAGGACGGGACAGCAGCCACGCCAGCGACACCTGCTGCATCCCCAGGCCCCACTCGCGGGCGAGCCGGGCGAGCTCCCGGGCGACCGCGACCTCCGCCTCGGAGAACCCCGGCCCGCCGTAGCGCTGGTCACCCGCGATCGGACGGTCCAGCACCGTCAGGTCTGCGAGCAACCCGCCGTGCAGCGGCCCGTACGGCACGATCGACAGACTGAAACGCTCACATGCCGGGGCGAGCTCCCGCTCGGCGTCGCGATCGAGGAGGCTGTACTTCACCTGAGCGCACACCGGTGCGGAGACCAGCCGGCGGTCATCGGCGATCCACAGCGCCTCGGCGAGCTGCCAGGCGGGGTGATTGGACAACGCGACGTGACGAAGCTTGCCCTGTCGGACCAGATCGTCAAAGACCGCGAGGGTCTGCTCGAGCGGCGTCCCCGGATCCGGGAAGTGGGCGTAGTAGAGGTCGATGCGGTCGGTCTGCAGCCGGCGCAGGCTCTGCTCGACCTGCTGAATGATGTATCGGCGCGACAGCCCCGCGGCGGGGTCGAAGCGGCGCTCCCCGCACTTGGTGGCGAGCACCACCTCGTCGCGGCGGCCGACGAGGGCCCTGCCGAGGATCTCCTCCGCGGACTCGCGATCCTCGGCCGATGGGACACCCGGGCGGTCGAACGTCGACGTGGAACCGTACACATCCGCGGTGTCGAAGAAGTTGACCCCGAGATCCAGCGCGGCGCCCACGACGGCGTCGGCTTCGTCGTCACGGGGAGCCA
>CAYVWO010000354.1:0-2815 GCA_964455495.1 uncultured Tessaracoccus sp. | reverse complement strand
CGCGAACGCGCCCGGCTGCTGGAAGATCGGGCGGGGGCCGGAGGTGTCCAGTTCGATCCACTCCTTCGACGGCGCCCGCAGCGCGTCGAACCACTCGCGGGCGGGCTCCGCGCGGCCGGGCGCCTCGTGCCTGCCCTGGATCAGGACGACGGGCACGTCGAGCGCGGCGGCGTCGCGGCGGAGGTCGATGTCCTGGAGCTGCGGGTACAGCACCGCGAACGTGTCGAGCATCGCCGCCAGGTTGTGGACGCGCTCCAGCGGCGTGTACTCGGCCGCGAACACGTGCTCCGAGAAGCCCGCCTGCCCCTCGGCGTTGCGGGAGTGGTCGTACGGATAGACCTTGTGCTCGTGCGACAGCGCGTCCTCGTAGGCGAACAGATCCTCGTAGGGTGGCGGGCCGTTGCGGACGAGGTCCCGCTCCAGGTCGTCGCGGCCGGTGGCGCGCGCCCAGGCGAGGGTGTCGTCGTAGAAGCGCCGGTCCGTCTCCGGCAGGTTCACCATCTGGCCGGTGCCGACGAACGCGTGGTACAGGTCCGGGCGCTCCTTCGCCGCCAGCACGCCGAGCAGCGTGCCCCACGACTGCCCGACGAGGTAGACCTTCTCCACCCCGAAGCGCGCCCGCAGGTGCTCCGTGACGGCGATGGTGTCGGCGACGGCGCCCTCGAGCGTGAGGGTCGAGACGGGGTCGAGCTCCGAGTACGACTTCCCCGCCCCGCGCTGGTCCCAGGTGACGACGACGGCGTGCTGCTCGAGCGAGAGGTCGGCCGTCATCGCGCCCAGCTCGCTGCCGCCGGGGCCGCCCGCGAGGAACAGCACGACGGGCGCCGTCTCGTCGCGGCCGCGGATGAGCAGCGCGAGGTCATGCCCGTTCACCGGCACCGTCGTCAGCTCCGCGATGGAGCCGGGGAGCCGGTGGCCGTCCGGGCCGAGGACCGGCGCGGTCCGCGCGGGCGCGACGATCGCCGAGCACGCGAACAGGACCACGGCCAGCCCGCCCGCGCCGACGATCCGGCCCACCCACGCGGCGGCGTCCCGACGGCGGAGGCCGTCGCCGGTGGCCACCAGCGCGAACAGTGCGCCGAGGGCGAGGGGAACCACTGTGAACACGCCGTGGACGCCGCGGCCGGTGACCAGCATGACCAGCCCGTAGGTGGACGGCCTCGGCCAGATCGCGGCCTCGCCAAGGGTCGCCCAGCGCGTCGCCTCGAACGCGACGACGAAGAGGATCGGGGCGAGCAGCGGCGCCCACCGCGACTTGCTCAACCAACCGATGCCCAGCCCTACCGCGACGCTGGTGACCGTCGCGGCGATGGCCGACGGCGCGGTGAACGGCCCGCGGGGGAGCAGCACCCCCTGGACCACCCCCCATCCGACGGCGAGGGCGACGGCGAGCGCGGACATCGGGACGGCGGGGCAACCCGCCGACGCCCTCACCTTCGTCCTCATCGTCCTCGGCGCCCTGCCCTACGCGGCGCGGTCCCGCTGGCCGCTCGCCGCGCTCGCCGTCGCGGCCGTCCCGCTCGCCGCGCTCATCGTCCGCGGCGACTCCTCCTCCGCCCTCGGCGCAGGCGCCTTCCTGCTCGCCTACTCCGTCGCGTCGCTCGCGCCGCGGCGGCACCTGTGGGCGGCGGTCGGCATCGTCGCGGCCCTGCTGCTGACGCTCTGGGCGCTGGTGCCGCGCTACATGACGGCGCCGCAGCTGATCAACAACGCGTTCCTGTTCACCGGCGCGTTCGTGCTGGGCGACTGGGCGCGGCGCCGCCGCGAGCAGCTGTCGTGGGCGGAGCAGCGGTCGGCGATGATCGAGCGCGAGCAGGCGCAGCTCGCCGCCCAGGCGGTGATGGAGGAGCGCCTGCGCATCGCCCGCGACCTGCACGACATCACGGCGCACTCGCTGGGCGTGATCGCGGTGCAGGCGGGCGTCGCCGCCCACGTCATGCGGACCGAGCCGGACGAGGCGGAGGCGACCATGCGGTCCATCGCGGGCACCAGCCGCGAGGCGCTGAGCGAGATCCGCGGCCTCGTCAGCGCGCTTCGCAGCAGCTCCGACGACGACTACGCGCCCACCCCGCGCCTCGCCGACCTCGAGCGCCTGGCCGACGAGGCGCGCGCCGCGGGCCAGGACGTCGACTGGCGCCTGGCCTCCGTGCCCGACGACGCCGTCCCCGCCACCGCGCAGGCGGCGGCCTACCGGATCGTCCAGCAGGCGCTCAGCAACGCGCGCGAGCACGCGCCCGGCCGCGCCGTCGTCGTCGACCTGACGACGGCGAACGGCGAGCTGCTGCTCACCGTCGCCAATCCCCTGGGCGCCGCGCCGCCTCGCGCGGAGCGGGGCCACGGGATTCTGGGGATGCGCGAGCGGGCGGAGCTCGCCGGTGGCGGGCTGGTGGCGGGCGCCGGGGCCGACGAGACGTTCCGCGTGGCCGCGCGCTTCCCGATGCGGAGGGCAGCATGATCAGGGTCGCCATCGCCGACGATCAGGCGCTCGTGCGCAGCGCCTTCGCCCTCCTGCTGCGCTCGGATCCCCGCATCGAGCTGGTCGGCGAGGCCGCCGACGGCGTCGAGGCCGTCGAGCTCGCCCGGCGCGAGCAGCCCGACGTGATGCTCATGGACGTGCGGATGCCCCGGCTCGACGGCGTGGAGGCGACGCGCCGGATCGTCGGCCAGCCGGGCAACCGGACCCGCGTGCTGATCCTCACCACCTTCGACCTCGACGAGTACGTCTTCGGCGCCCTGCAGGCCGGCGCGGGCGGATTCCTCGTCAAGGACGTCGAGCCCGAGGGCCTGCTGCGGGCCATCGAGGTGCTCGCCGCCG
>CAYVWO010000353.1:0-2848 GCA_964455495.1 uncultured Tessaracoccus sp. | reverse complement strand
ATGCCGTCGGCGTCGTTGAGCCCGCCCTCGGAGCCGACGGCGACCATGGTTCCCATGGTGTCGAAGAAGTCGGCGAGCAGCAGCGAGAACACCAGGACGACGAGCGCGAGCGCGTGCGTGACGGAGAACGAGCCGTCGGGGAAGAACGCGCCGACCATGTCGACCCGGCCGAGGAGGCCGAGGTCGGGCAGCGAGAAGTTCGAAAGGCTCGGCACGTTGAGCGACCACCCCGTCGGGTTGGAGCCGTCCGGGACCTGGCCGCCGATGTGGCCGACGGCCTCGACGATCAGGGCGATCACGGTGCCGGAGATGATCGTGATCAGCATCGCGCCCTTGACCTTGAGCACGTGCAGCGTGATCAGCAGCGTCATGCCGATGAGGAAGACGAGGATCGGCCAGCCCATCATATGACCGTTGACGCCCAGGGTGACCGGGGTGCCGCCGCCGGGGCGGACGACGCCCGCGTTGACGAGGCCGATGAACGCGATGAACAGGCCGATGCCGACGGAGATGGCCGTGCGCAGCGGCGGCGGGACCGCCTTGAACACGGCGGTGCGGAAGCCCGTCAGCACGAGGATCGTGATGATGATGCCCTCCCACACCACCAGACCCATGGCCTGCGGCCAGGTCATCTGCGGGGCGAGGCTGAAGGCGACGAGCGCGTTCAGGCCGAGGCCCGAGGCGATGGCCATCGGGAAGCGGCCGACGACGCCCATCAGGATGGTCATGATGCCGGCGACCAGCGCGGTCGCGGCGGCGACCATGGCGATCGACGCGCCGACGGCCGCGCCGTCGACCTGGGTCATCGCGGCGTCGGTGAACTTCGCGGCACCCGAGATCAGGTTGCCGTTCTTGTCAGCACCGGTACCGATGATGAGCGGGTTCAGCGCGATGATGTAGGCCATCGCGAAGAATGTGACGAGACCGCCGCGAATCTCCTGGCCGACGGAGCTGCGGCGCTTGGTGATGTCGAAGAAGCGGTCGAGGCCGGTCAGATTGTCCGACCCGGTGGGCAGCTTTGCTGCCGAGGGTGAATTCGTTACCACGTGAGTACACCCTAGTGGTGCAACGTCTCCGCGCCGTCATCGGGGTGCGGGGATGGACTCTGGATTTGCGTCTATTGGTTTCGACACACCGGCTCGCTGCGCTCGCGCGGTGGCTCAACCAGCGGTCAGCTCACTCGGCTCAACCAGCGTGCAACTCACTCGGCTCACCCAGCGGTCAGCTGAAGAGCGACTCGTCGAGGCTGATGGTGTCGAACGCGGGAGCGGGGAGCTCCCTCGCGCGCTGCTCGGCGACGACGTCGGAGTGGCCGCCGCAGCCGTGGTCGAGGGAGACGACGCGGCCGTCGGAGGCGGAGTACTGGTTGGTGCAGGCGCCGAAGAGGGTGCCGAGCGAGCCGCGCAGCGCGACGAAGTAGCCGCAGGTCGAGCACGGGCCGGGGGCCTCGCGGGACCCTTCGTCCGATGGGCCAGGCGCGCCGGCGAGCCAACGCTCGGCCGCCTCGTCGCGGCCGTGGAGGCTGAGCACGCGGGCGCGGCCGAGGCCGAGCTCGGCGACCGTGCTGCGCAGCTGGACCCAGTCGCTGTCGTCGCCGTCGGCGGGAAGATCGGTCGCGGCGAACCCCGGCTCGAGCCGCGGGTCGTTGTCGGGCGTCGCCATGAGCGTGCCCGGGGCGATGTCACCGGCGCCGATCCGGTCGGCCCACGGCACCCAATCTGGCGCGAGGAGAGCGCCCGGCGTCGGCAGCAGCACCACCTCGTTGACGGTGGGCTCCTTCGCGCGCGAGGCGCGGACGAGCGTCACGGCCCACTGCCAGTCGGCGTAGCCGGCCAGCAGACACTGATACGTGTGCGTAACGACGCGATCGCCGTCGGCCACGACGTCCTGGTGCTCGCCGACGGCATCCTCGCCGCCGGTCTCGACGGCGGCGGCGCGCGCGAGGTCGACGGCGCCCGCCGTCACAGCGTCGAGTTTGGGCTTCGCCATCTACAGCTCCAGTTCGTCGGCCACGCGGCGCAGCAACTGCGCGACCTTGCCGGCGTGCCGGCTGTCGGGGTGGCGGCGGTGCCGGTAGTCGTTGCCGATGTGGTCGAGCATCTTGATCAGGTCCTCGACGATGACCGCCATCTGCTCGGGGTCCTTCCGCTGTGCCTTGGACAGCGACGGCGGGGCCTCGAGCACCTGCAGGCTCAGCGCCTGCTCGCCCCGTCGGCCCTCGATCACGCCGAACTCCACACGCTGACCCGCCTTGAGGGTGGTGACCCCCGCGGGGAGCACGTTGGCACGCACGTAGACGTCGCCGCCGTCGTCCTTGGTGATGAAACCAAAGCCCTTGTCGGCGTCGAAGAACCGCACTCGACCGGTAGGCACGTCGTCCCCGCTCCTGACTAGATAGTTTTGCTAGGAAATGGCAGTCTAACCGGTCCGACGCAGGGACGGAGATTCGACCGGGATCAGGCCTGCTGGAGGTAGCGGAAGTAGTCGGCGTTGGCGAGCTTCGAGGCGGCGGCCTCATCGACGACGATGGTGACGTTCGGGTGGAACTGCAGGATCGAGCCGGGGCACGAGGCGGCGACCGGACCCTCGACCATCGCGGCGACGGCGTCGGCCTTGTTCTCGCCGGTGGCCACCAGGACGGCGGCGTGCGAGTCCATGATGGTGCCGAGGCCCTGGGTCACGCAGCGACGGGGCACCTCGTCGATCGTGGAGAAGAAGCGCGCGTTGTCCTCGCGGGTCTGCGCGGTCAGCGTCGCGACGCGGGTGCGCGACGAGAACGAGGAGAACGGCTCATTGAAGCCGATGTGGCCGTTGGAGCCGATGCCGAGGATCTGGACGTCGACGCCGC
>CAYVWO010000352.1:0-2852 GCA_964455495.1 uncultured Tessaracoccus sp. | reverse complement strand
GGGAGCTGCGGCACCTGTTCGAGGATCACGGTGCCCGGGTGGTCATCGCGTGGGATGCGGCCGTGGAGAAGGTCCGGGAACGGCCCTCCGACATCGAGGTGGAGCACATCGTCTCGGTGAACCTCCTGCGCGCCTTCCCGCTGGTCAAGCGGCTGGCCCTGTACCTGCCCGTGCCGAAGCTGCGCGCCACCCGCGCCCGGCTGACCCAGCCCGCTCCCGGCACCATGCCGTGGGAGGAGCTGCTCCGCGCGCCCGCCCTGGATTCGGGGCACCCGCGCCCCACCGTCGACGACGTGGCGGTCATCCAGTACACCAGCGGTACCACCGGGCGCGCCAAGGGCGCCATCCTCACCCACCGCAACCTCTATGCCAACGCGCTGCAGGGCGCCGCGTGGATGCACGACGCCGTCGACGGCCGCGAGGTGATCTACGCCGTCCTGCCCATGTTCCATGCCTTCGGCATGACGCTGTACCTGACCTTCGGCATCCTCAAGCGCGCCCGGATCGTGCTGTTCCCGAGCTTCGACGCGGACCTTGTGCTCGACGCGGCCCGCACCACCCCGCCGACGGTGTACTGCGCGGTGCCGCCGATCTACGAGAAGACGGCTCGCCGGGCGCTCGAGCGGGGCGTGAGCCTGAAGTCGGCCAGGTTCTGCATCTCCGGGGCGATGAACCTGACCGATCCCATCGTCGAGCTGTGGGAGAGCGTGGCCGGGGGCCTGCTCGTCGAGGGCTACGGGCTCACCGAGACCGCGCCCGTTGCGCTGGGCAACCCGTTCCACCCGTCGCGACGCACCGGCACGATCGGCATCCCGTTCCCGAGCACCCGGATGCGCGTGGTGGACCCCGACGATCCCTCCCGCGATGTCCCCCGCGGGGAGCGCGGCGAGCTGCTGCTGGCCGGCCCGCAGGTCTTCCAGGGCTACTGGAACGCGCCGGAGGAGACCGACGCAGTGTTGCTCCCCGGCGGGTGGCTGCGCACCGGCGACCTCGTCACAGTCGACGCCGACGGCTTCACCACCATCGTGGACAGGGTCAAGGAACTCATCATCACCGGCGGGTTCAACGTGTCGCCGACGGAGGTGGAGGCGGTGCTGCGCTCGCACGAGGACATCGACGACGCCGCCGTCGTCGGCCTGCCGCTGGCGGGCGGGGGAGAGCGCGTGGTGGCGGAGGTGGTCCCGCGCCCGGGCGCCACTGTGCACCCTGAGGCTGTCCGCACGTGGTGCCGGGAGCGTCTGGCCGCCTACAAGGTACCGCGCGAGGTGGTGGTGGTCGACGAGCTGCCGAAGTCGATGCTGGGGAAGGTGCTGCGCAAGCAGGTCCGCGACCGCCTCGCGGCCCGCCCGGCTGGGTGAGCCAGCCGCGGCCCAGCCCGTCGAGGCTTCTCGCGAACGGTGCGGGGAGCCATGACACGCCCCCGTTGGGTGAGCCGGGCCTAGCCGCGCAGCGGCGCAGCCCGTGTCGAAGCTCTTCGCGCACGGTGCGGGGAGCCATGACACGAGGCCCGCGCGGCCCTTGTCCATCGTCGCGCCGCCGGCTGCGCGATGGTCGATGGTCGGGTAGTTGAGGCCGCACGGGCCTCGTCTCACGTCTCCCCGCACTGGTGTGCCGGTGGCGTGGTCGGCCCCGGGCGCGTGCCGGCAGGGCGGCCTCGGCTCGGGTCTGCTCAGGCGGGACGCCAGCTGGGCGATCGTCGGGTTGGGCATCACTGCGCGCAGCCGCCCTGCCGTCCCCCACCCTCGCGGGCATCTCGCGTGAGCCCGCAAGGTCTCCCAGCTCGGAATGGTCGCGGTTCTCGACTCGGCTGCCGTTGTTGGCGTGTCGGGTCTGGTTCGCTGGTCACAGGTGCAGTGAAACCGCGCACCCATCACGTCTAGAGGACATGGAGGCAGTGATGGAACACGCCGTCGACGTCGCGGCCGGTGGCTTCGACAGGTACGTGGCCGCGCGCGGCGGGGATCTGTGGGCGGCCGCCTGGCTGCTCACCGGCGACCGGCAGCATGCCGAGGATCTCGTCCAGACGGCGCTGTCCAAGACGTACTCGCGCTACGACTCGTTCGACAACGACCACCACTTCGAGGCCTACGTCCGCACGACGATGTACCGCACGTTCGTCTCGTGGTGGCGCAGGCTCCAATGGCGCTCCGAGGTCCCCTCTGACAGCCCACCGGACCAGCCGTCGGCCACCGGCGAACCGGCGCTCGGCACCGACGTCCACCGCGCCCTCGCCACTCTCCCGCGACTCCAGCGCACGTGCCTCGTGCTGCGCTACTTCGAGGACCGCCCCACCCGCGAGGTGGCCCAGCTGCTCGGCATCCCCGAGGGGACCGTCACCTCCCACGTCAGCCGCGGGCTCGCCGCCCTGCGCATCTCCCCCCACCTCGCCCAGGAGGACAGGCCATGAACGAACAGGAATTCTCCGACGCCCTCCGCGACGGCGTCCCGCCCCGCCCGAGCTCTCGCGGCTGGGCGGCCAACGCCCGGAGCCGCGCGCGGAAGCGCCGGATGGGCGTCGCGGCTGCCGCAGTGGTGGCCGTCGTCGGGATGGCCACCCCGCTGGCGCTCCAGCTCACCGCGCCGCCGTCGGTGGTGCTGGCCACGCCCGAGCCCACGCCCGCCGCGACAGCCCTGGTCCCCGATCCCTGCCGCGACCCCCTCGCCGGTGCCGCCCCCCTCGTCGACGACGACCTCCCCGACGGTGCCACCCGCGTGTGGCTGTGCGGGCGTTCCGACACCGCGTCCGAGCTGGAGCTGGTGGGCATGCCCGATCCGCTCGTGGCGCGCGCTGGAGACGCCGTCGAGGCGTTCAACGCGCTGGAGAAGTCGGTCGGCGTGCTGGACTGCATGCC
>CAYVWO010000351.1:2111-2859 GCA_964455495.1 uncultured Tessaracoccus sp. | reverse complement strand
GCGGACGCGCGAGGGAGGAGCACCTCGATGTCACCCCGCAGCAGGCGATGGCCCACCCCACCTGGGACATGGGCCGCGTCATCACCATCAACTCCGCGACGCTGGTCAACAAGGGCCTCGAGCTGCTCGAGGCCGGGCTGCTCTACGGCGTCGACCTCGACGACATCGTCGTGACGGTGCACCCGCAGTCGATCGTGCACTCGATGGTGGAGTTCCACGACGGCTCCACCATCGCGCAGGCGTCCCCGCCCGACATGCGCCTGCCCATCGGCATCGCGCTCACCTGGCCCGATCGCCTCGCCGACGCCGCGGCCCCCTGCGACTGGACGACGGCGACGGCGTGGACCTTCGAGCCGCTCGACTCCGAGACGTTCCCCGCCGTCGAGCTCGCCCGCCGCGCGGGCAAGGCCGGCGGCACCGCGCCCGCCGTCTACAACGCCGCCAACGAGGCCTGCGTGGACGCGTTCTGGGACGGAAGGATCGGCTTCCTCGACATCGCGCGCATCGTCGGCGACTGCGTCGAGGAGCACCTGGCGCACGGCCACGTCGCCGACGACGCCCTCACCGTCGACGCCGTGCTCACCGCCGACGCGTGGGGCAGGGCGCGCGCCGCCGAGCTGTCGGGGGTGACCGCATGACCGCGGTCCTCGTCGTCGCGTTCGCGGTGCTGTTCTTCGCGCTGATCATGGCGTCGATCGCCCTGCACGAGGTGGGTCACCTCGTCCCCGCGAAGCTGTTCGGCGTCAAG
>CAYVWO010000351.1:688-2101 GCA_964455495.1 uncultured Tessaracoccus sp. | reverse complement strand
CTCCTCGCCGGATTCCTGGTGAGCTGCAGTTTCCTCACCCACGAGCTGGGGCACTTCCTGGTGGCGAAGCTGTTCGGCGTCAAGGTGACCCAGTACTTCGTCGGCTTCGGGAAGACGCTGTGGTCGCGCACCAAGGGCGACACGGAGTTCGGCGTCAAGGCCGTCCCGCTGGGCGGCTACGTGCGGCTCGTCGGCATGTACCCGCCGGAGAGGCCCGTCGCCAGGCCGAACTGGCTGACCCGCCTCGCCGACCAGGCGCGCCGCTACGAGTACGAGGAGATCACGCCCGCCGACGACGGGCGCCTCTTCTACCAGAAGAAGACCTGGCAGAAGATCGTCATCATGCTCGGCGGGCCCGCGATGAACATCCTGCTCGCCTTCCTCATCTTCCTGGGCATCAACGTCTTCCACGGCGTCTACCAGCCCACCCTCGAGGTGGCGCACGTCTCCGAGTGCGCCATCCGCGCCGACCGCGAGGACCAGACCTGCACCGACGCCGACCCCCTCACGCCCGCCAAGGAGGCCGGCATCCAGGTCGGCGACACGCTCGTCAGCTTCAACGGCGTCGCGCTCACCAGCTGGGAGCAGATGGGCGACCTCATCCGCGCGAACCGCGACGCCCCGGCCACCGTCGTCGTCGAGCGCGGGGGAGCGGAGGTCGCGCTGCCGACGGTGAACACCGTCCTCAACCACGTGCCCGACCGGCTCGACCCGACGACCTACGTCGAGGCAGGTTTCCTCGGCGTGTCGCCCAACCAGGAGCTGGTCCACGGCGGCCCCGTCGCCACGGTGCAGCAGATGTGGACGCTGACCAAGCAGTCGGCGGTGGCGCTGGCGAGCTTCCCCGTCCGGGTGTACGCCGTCGCCGCCGACCTCGTGACCGGGCAGCCGCGCGACCCGAACTCGCCGGTCTCCATCGTCGGCGCCTCCCGCGTGGCGGGCGAGATCGGCGCCAGCGACCAGCTCGGCGTCGGCGACAAGGCGGCCACCTGGTTCTCGTTGCTCGGCTCCGTCAACCTCTTCGTCGCGCTGCTGAACCTCGTCCCGCTGCTGCCGCTCGACGGCGGCCACGTGGCGGGCGCGATCTACGAGTGGCTGCGCCGCCTGGCGGCCCGCCTCCGCGGGCGCACGGACCCCGGCCCCGTCGACACCGCGAAGGCCCTGCCCCTGACCTACGTCGTGGGCAGCTTCCTGCTCATCGGCGGCGCCGTGCTCATCGTCGCCGACCTCGTCAGCCCCATCCAACTCTTCTGACAGGGATAAACTGCCACCCATGTCCGTGAACCTCGGTATGCCCGCCGCGCCCGCACCCGTCCTGGCCCCCCGTCGCACGACCCGCCAGATCAAGGTGGGGAAGGTGCTGGTCGGCGGCGACGCGCCCATCAGCGTGCAGTCAATGACGACGACGAAGAC
>CAYVWO010000351.1:0-678 GCA_964455495.1 uncultured Tessaracoccus sp. | reverse complement strand
ACGCCACGCTGCAGCAGATCGCGGAGCTGACGGCCACCGGATGCGACATCGTCCGCGTCGCCGTGCCCAGCCAGGACGACGCCGAGGCGCTGCCCATCATCGCGATGAAGTCGCAGATCCCCGTCATCGCCGACATCCACTTCCAGCCGCGCTACGTGTTCGCGGCCATCGACGCCGGCTGCGCGGCCGTGCGCGTGAACCCCGGCAACATCAAGAAATTCGACGATCAGGTTAAGGAGATCGCGCAGGCGGCGAAGGAGCACGGTACCTCGATCCGAATCGGCGTCAATGCGGGGTCCCTCGATCCGCGCCTACTTGCGAAGTATGGGAGGGCAACACCGGAAGCGTTAGTGGAGTCTGCCGTCTGGGAGGCATCTCTCTTCGAGGAACACGACTTCCACGATTTCAAGATCTCTGTCAAGCACAATGACCCCGTGGTCATGGTGCGGGCCTACGAGCTGCTCTCTGAGGCAGGAGACTGGCCGCTCCACCTCGGCGTCACCGAGGCTGGTGCGGCATTTCAGGGGACGATCAAGTCCTCCGTAGCCTTCGGTGCGCTGCTCGCCAAGGGGATAGGGGACACGATCCGTGTGTCCCTCTCGGCGCCGCCCGTCGAAGAAGTCAAGGTGGGTAACCAGATCCTCGAATCGCTGAACCTGCGCCCGCGCACGCTCGAGA
>CAYVWO010000350.1:0-2859 GCA_964455495.1 uncultured Tessaracoccus sp. | reverse complement strand
ATGGCCGAAGGACGCAGCGATCTCTGCCGTGCCCGTCGCCTTCGGGATCGCCGTGGTCGCGCTGGTCTTGTTCGTGATCTGGGAACGACACCGCGAGAAGGTGCAGCGCGCCGCGCTCCTCGACCTCGACCTGTTCTCGTTCTCCACATTCTCGTGGGGGAACCTCACCGCCGCGATGGTCGCCGTCGGCGAGTTCGCGATCATCTTCGTCCTCCCGCTCTACCTCATCAACGCCCTTGGTCTCGACGTCATGGGCGCCGGGCTCGTGCTCGCCGCGATGGCCGTCGGTGCGTTCCTCTCCGGTGCCGCGGCCCGGCATCTCGCCGCGAGGTTCGGCGCGCCCGGAACCGTACTCATCGGGCTAGGCCTCGAAGTCGCAGGCGTCCTCGCGCTCGCCCTGCTCCTGGGGCCCACGACTCCCGGCTGGCTCATCGCGATCCCTCTCACCGTCTACGGCCTCGGCCTCGGGCTCGCCTCCTCGCAGCTCACCGGCACCGTCCTCCAAGACATCCCCGTCGATATCTCCGGCCAAGGATCGGCCACGCAGAGCACCGTCCGTCAAATCGGCTCCGCCCTCGGCACCGCATTCGCCGGAGCGACACTCTCGATCTCCCTCGCGCTCACCCTCCCCGCCGCCCTCGCCCAAGCGGGACTCACCGGTACGGAGGCGGACTCGCTTGCGGATGCCACCCGCCAATCAGCGGGCACCACGATCATGCAACTTCGTGAGCAGGGCAACCACAGCAGTCTCGGCGATCAGACCGCGACGGCTGTCGATGCCCTCACGGGTGGGTTCGTTGACGCGACCCGCTGGGCGCTCCTGATCGCGACCGTGTTCCTCGCGCTCGGATTCATCGGCGCTCTGCGCCTGCGCCGCGCATCAGTTTCGACTCCCATCAACTCATCAGCACAGTAAGAGGCTCATCGGTCATGACCACAAAAGAGAAATCCAAGATCGTCAGCCCGCGCGTGCTCTTCCGGAGCTTCGCCGTCGCCGAGATGTTCACCTGGGCTGGTCTCATCACCGCACTCGTTCTCCGGGCGTTCGATGTCGCCAATCTCGTCCCGATCGCCGGAGGCATCCACGGATTCGTCTTCCTGTGCTACTCCGCGAGCACGATCTTCGTGTGGATAAACCAGAAATGGCGTTTCCGACTCGGCCTCACCGGGCTCCTCCTGGCGATCGTGCCATTCGCCACGGTGCCATTCGAGGTCATCGTCGATCGCAAAGGACTGCTGACCGGCGACTGGCGACTCGCACCCGGCGGCGAGGCACCGCACGGGTTCATCGAGCACGTCCAGGCCTGGGTGCTGCGGCACTTGCTTCTCTCGGTCGTGCTGCTGGTCCTTCTCGTCACGGCGCTCTTCATCACGCTGCTCTGGCTTGGCCCGCCCGTGCCCCGTAGCTGAGAACGTATGGCAGGGCGGGAGGATCGATCAGCAGCACCGAGATTCACCGTGCGAGCGAGTCTCACCCCCCAGGCAGTAGCCGGGTCTTGACCCACACCGTGCCCCGGTGAACCCCGAACTGTCTCGCCAAGGTGACCACGCTGACGCCCTGCGCGCGGGCTGTTCGCATAGCGTCCACTTCCTCGTCCGTGAGGCGTGTTCGAGGTCGTTTCCTTGGTTCCGCCGACACGCCAATCAGCGGGTCATCCGGCTCCCCGCCGGGGTCGGGATCGACGCAGTGGCCCTGATTCCACGCCGAAACCAGCCTCTCAACCCGAGGTCGCCTGTTCCCGTAGCGCTCCATTGCTTCCACCAAAAGCAACCCGTTCTGTTCAACAAAACCTGGTTTAGTGATACCCTTGGGTGATGCGGCTGAAGCTCACGCAGAGAGCGCGGCAACACAAGGTTGGTGTCGCGCACGTCGCATATGTGATCAGCACCGCCGTACCGACTAGGGGGCTTCGCCCCTCCGGGAAACCGAACTGATCTGGGTCGGAACCGACGACCGAGGGGTCGAACTCGAGGTCATCGGCATCCCAGGCGTGCTCGACAAGGCAGGCAACCCCGTCCTTCTTGTCATTCATGCGATGCCAACCGCACTCAGGAGGAAATGATGCGCATCCGTACCGGCGAGGACGAGTACCTCGAGGTCGAGGACGGCATCGAGGTGGTCGACCTCGACACCGACCTCTACTACTACGACGGCGAGCGCCTCACAGAGGCGCGAGCCGCGGCCATAGCGCGCGACGTCGCACGACGCCACGGACTCAAGGGCGGCCGCCCGCCACTGTCGGCGGAAGGCACCGACCGCATCGGGTCGCGAATCCCCAAACCTCTACGTCGACAGCTCCGGGAGCGCGCCGAGGCCGACCACCAGACCGAGTCCGAGGTCGTCCGTCGCGCCTTGGAGAACTATCTGGGAAAGGCGAGCTGAGGGAGGACGCTTAAGAGTCGGATGTTCGTTCAGATTTGAACCAATATCCGACTCTTAAGGTCGTCTCACCCGCAGGCGGCGGCCAGCGGGGCGGACCAGGTGCCGACGCCTTCGACGCGAACGTCGCCGAGGCCCTGCCAGGCCGCAGCCTCGTGCAGCAGCGGCGCGACCCGCAGGGCGAGGTCGACGGCGCGGTGGGCCGCGTCCGGCTCGACGTGCGCGTGCCGGACGCGCAGCACGCCGGCCTGACGGTCGCTCTTGAGGTCCACCCGGCCGACGAGCTCGTCGTCGACGAGCACGGGCAGCACGTAGTAGCCGTGCTCGCGCTGGGCCGCGGGCGTGTAGATCGAGATCCGATAGTGGAACCCGAAGAGGCGCAGCGCTCGCGGCCGGTACCAGACCAGCGGGTCGAACGGCGCGAGCAGGGCCGCGGCCTCGACCCGGCGCGGGATGCGCGCGCCCGCCGCGAGGTAGGC
>CAYVWO010000349.1:1674-2871 GCA_964455495.1 uncultured Tessaracoccus sp. | reverse complement strand
GCGGAGCCGGAGAAGGCGTTCGCAGACACGGTCAGCGCCACGGACACGTCGCCGGTGCCGAGCACCTTGACGAGCGCGCCGTCGCGAACCGCGCCGGCCTCGATCAGGTCGGCGACCGAGACGGTCCCGCCCTGCGGGAACAGCTCCGCGATGCGGCCCACGTTGACGACCTGGTACTCGACGCGGAACGGGTTCTTGAACCCCTTCAGCTTCGGCAGGCGCATGTGGAGCGGCATCTGGCCACCCTCGAAGTTGGCCGGGACGTTCTTGCGAGCGCCCGTGCCCTTGGTGCCGCGGCCGGCGGTCTTGCCCTTGGAACCCTCACCGCGGCCAACACGGGTCTTCGCCGTCTTGGCGCCCGGGGCGGGACGCAGGTGGTGCAGCTTGAGCGACATGGTCACTTCACCTCTTCCACGGTAACGAGGTGGGCGACCGTGCGGATCATGCCGAGGACCTCGGGACGGTCCTCACGGACCACCGAGTCTCCGATGCGCTTGAGGCCGAGGGTACGCAGCGTCGCGCGCTGGTAGTCCTTGCCACCCACCCCAGACTTTGCCTGGGTGATCTTCAGTTCAGCCATTACTTGGCCACCTCCTCCTTGGCAGCGCGGAGAAGGGCCGCCGGGGCGACGTCCTCAACCGGCATGCCGCGGCGCTTGGCGACGGCCTCAGGCGTCTCGAGCTGCTTGAGCGCGGCCACCGTGGCGTGCACCACGTTGATCGCGTTCGGCGAGCCGAGCGACTTGGCGAGCACGTCGTGCACGCCCGCGCACTCGAGCACCGCGCGGGCCGAGCCACCGGCGATGACGCCGGTACCGGGGGACGCCGGGCGCAGGAGCACCACGCCGGCGGCCTTCTCGCCCTGGACGGGGTGCGGGATGGTGCGCTGGATCAGCGGCACGCGGAAGAAGTTCTTCTTCGCCTCCTCCACGCCCTTGGCGATCGCGGCCGGCACCTCCTTCGCCTTGCCGTAGCCGACGCCGACCGTACCCTCGCCGTCGCCGACGACGACCAGCGCGGTGAAGCTGAAGCGACGACCACCCTGGACGACCTTGGCGACGCGGTTGATGGCAACCACGCGCTCCAGGTACTGGCTCTTCTCCTCACGGGCGGCGTTGTCGCGCCCGCCTCGACGATCGTCGCGGCCGCGACGCTCGCCACCGCCCTGGCCGCGCTGGCCACGGGCGTTCGCGTTTTC
>CAYVWO010000349.1:0-1664 GCA_964455495.1 uncultured Tessaracoccus sp. | reverse complement strand
ACCTTTCCTTTCGTCGTGTCAGAAGCCGAGGCCGGCCTCGCGGGCGGCGTCGGCAAGAGCCGCGATCCGCCCGTGGTACTTGTTGCCGGCACGGTCGAAGACGACCTGCTCGACCCCGGCGGCCTTCGCGCGCTCGGCGAGCAGGGCGCCGACCTTCGCAGCCTTCGCCGACTTGTCGCCGTCGGCCGCACGCAGGTCGGCCTCCATGGTCGAAGCCGAAACCAGCGTGACGCCGCGGACGTCGTCGATCACCTGAGCGAACAGATGCCGCGACGAGCGGGTGACGACCAAGCGGGGACGCTCGGCGGAGCCGTTGATCTTCTTGCGGCCGCGAAGCTGACGGCGCGCCCGGGATGCGGACTTCGGCGCCAGCGTCTTGCTGTGCTTGATGGAGATGGCCATTACTTTCCAGCCTTTCCAGCCTTGCGGCGGACGTGCTCGCCCGCGTAGCGGACGCCCTTGCCCTTGTAGGGCTCGGGCTTGCGGAGCTTGCGGATGTTCGCCGCGACCTCGCCGACGAGCTGCTTGTCGATGCCCTTGACCGTCATGCGGGTGGGGGTCTCGACGGTGAACTCGATGCCCTGCGGCGCGTTGATGACCACCGGGTGCGAGAAGCCGAGCGCGAACTCGAGCTGCTGCGGACCCTTGGAGATCACGCGGTAGCCGACGCCGACGATCTCGAGCTTCTTCTCGTAGCCCTCGGTGACGCCGACAATCATGTTGCTGACAAGGGTGCGGGTCAGGCCGTGCAGCGAGCGGGACTGCCGCTCGTCGTTCGGGCGCGAAACCTCCAGCTGGCCGGCCTCGTTCTTGGCGATCGAGATGGGCTCGGCGACGGTGAGCGCCAGGGAGCCCTTGGGACCCTTGACGTCGACCTGACGGCCGTCGAGCTTCACATCAACACCGGACGGGATGGCGATGGGGAGCCTGCCAATTCGTGACATGTTCTACTTCCTCCTTACCTTCGCCCGGTCACCAGACGTAGGCGAGTACTTCGCCGCCCACGGACTTGGCCTTCGCCTCGCGGTCGGTCAGAAGACCCTGCGAGGTGGAGATGATGGCGATACCGAGGCCCCCGAGGACCTTCGGCAGTTCGTTGGACTTGGCGTAAACGCGCAGGCCCGGCTTGCTGACACGGCGCAGCCCGGCGATCGAGCGCTCGCGGGAATCGCCGTACTTCAGGGTGACCTTCAGCACCTTGCCGACCTGGCCCTCGACCTCGGTCTGCTCGAACGACGCGATGTAGCCGTTGCGCTTCAGGATCTCAGCGATGCCCACCTTGATCTTCGACGACGGCATGGACGTGGTCTCCTGGTACGCCTGGTTGGCGTTGCGGACACGCGTCAGCATGTCCGCGATCGGATCAGTCATCGTCATGACTTGTTGCCTCTTTTCTCACACCGGTTTCCGGGAGGCCCGGACCTGGTGTTAGTTAATGTTTCGATGAAGAGGGTCGGGTCACCAGGACGACTTGGTCACGCCGGGCAGCTCGCCGGCATGGGCCATCTCGCGCAGGCAGACACGGCAGAGACGAAACTTGCGGTAGACCGAATGGGGTCGGCCGCACTTCTGGCAGCGGGTGTACGCGCGAACGCCGAACTTCGGCTTGCGGGACTGCTTGACCTTGAGTGCTGTCTTTGCCATTGCTCAGCTCACTTCTTCTT
>CAYVWO010000348.1:0-2880 GCA_964455495.1 uncultured Tessaracoccus sp. | reverse complement strand
CGGCAGGTCGACCTGGTCGGCAAGCCTCAGGAGGGCCGCGACGACATCGTCGTTGATCAGGTTCTTCGACAGGTCGACGCGAAGGTCGGCGAGGTCGAAGGTGAGCTCCTCCGCGCGCCCCGGGTCGGCGGCGAACCAGCCGCGAAGGTCGGGCACGATGGCGTCTCGAAGGACCTGCAGGTCGGCCCAGGCGGCGGTGGTGGTGGCGTCAACCGGAGTAGTCATGGGCATAGCCTAACTATCAGCGGATGCTCAGGTGCACGTGGTCGTAGTGATTGGCCGTCGCGCCGCCGCGGTCGGACATCGAGCGCCAGCCGTCGCCGCTACGCTGCTTGGTCCAGATCTTCTGCTCGTAGATGACCTCGACGATGCCGAGCGAGCCCGCGTTCGCGCGCGCCCATTCCGCTATCTCCCAGCCCGCGTCGCCCGAGATCATGACGTCGATCGCGCGGCCCGACCCGTGGTACCCGCTGTCGCCCGCTCGATAGCCGCCGTAGCTCTTGACCGACGGGAACTCCGCGCAGACGGCGCGCAGCACGGAGGTCGCGCGGGAGGTGAGGTTCTTCTCAAGGCCGCCGGCCTTGGGGCACGAGGCCGACGAGTAGTCCGAGTCCTTCGACCCCGATCCCTCGCCCGAGGACTCCTCGCTCTCCTTCGGCTTGGTCTTCGTCAGATAGCTCGACTTCACCCAGCCGGCGCGTTTCTTCCACACGACCTGCCGCCAGCCGTCGTCGGTGCGGTCGGTGACGACGAGCTCCTCGCCGGCCTGCACCGTCGTGCGCACGTCGTGCTCCGCGCCAGGGCCGACCCGCACGTTGAGCCCGCTCGTCGCGTACCGCTTTCCGGCGGTGTCGCCCAGCTCTTCGTAGTCCGGGGCGCCGTCGGCCTTCCCGGCCTTCTCGGTCTCGGCGTTCTTCTCCTCGGCCTTCTTCGTATCCGCCTTCTTGCCGTCCGCCTTCGGCGCGGCCGACGACTCGGGCTCCGCCGGCCTCGACGACGCCGTCGACGGCTCCGGCTCCGGGGCTATGGGCCGGGAAAGCGGCACGCGATCCAGCGTGCGCGACGAGGACCGCGCGGGAGTGAGGGCCGTGCTGGGGGCGACGACGGCGAAGTCCGGGTCGGCGCGCTCGACGCGGCCCTTGTCCAGCGGCAGCAGCGCCGCGCCCGCGACCAGGCCGACGACGGTCAGCGCCGTCAGCGGGGCCAACGCGAGCCGGACCCCTCGAGGCATGGCGCGGCGCTCGCCGCGCCGGGGGGCCGTCGACTCCGCGAGCTCGACGAGCGCCTCGCCGCCCTCCGGGGCCGCGCGTCGTGCAGTGACCACCACAACCCCTTTCCTGAGATTTTCTTAGCCTACCTTAAGGCAAGGTTGGCGCGTTCTCAATGGGTTGCCCACAAACTCTCAAACCAATCCACTAATGTCCCTGTCGCGGCACAAAAGTGCCTCGACATCGCCGATGGAGGAATGATGCGCGCACGAACGGCAGGCGGCGCGCTCGCGGCGGTCCTCGCGGCCGTCCTCCTGCTCGTCGGAGCGCCGGCGGCTCAGGCCGCCCCCAGCACCCTGGACGCCAGGTTCGCGTTCAACGACGAGAGGGTCACCGTCCGCGGCGGCCTGACCAGCGGGGGCGCTGCCCTGGCCGGCGAGCCGATCCAGCTGTTCCTCGACGGAGACGAGCGGACAAGCACGACCACCGACGCCGACGGCTCGTTCACGCTCAGCCTCCCCGTCCCTTCCGACATCAGGCCGGGAACGCATCGGGTCGAGCTGCGCTTCGCCGGCAGCGGCGATGCGGAGCCCGCCAGCGCCACCTACCAGTTCACGATCGCGCGCCAGCCACAGGAGCTCCGGCTCCTCGTCGAGGCCCCGGAGACCGCGAGCAACGGCGAGGTGATCACGTTGGCGGGGTCGCTGCGGACCGAGGCCGGAAAGGGCGTGGCGGGCGCGGGCATCTCCGTCCACGACGCCGGCGGCGAAGCCGAGGAGTCCTACACGCTCACCCACAGCAACGGCTACTTCGAGACGTTCTACACCATCCCGGAGGCCCAACCCGACGGCCCGTTCGACCTCAGGCTGTCGTTCCGCGGCGCCGAGGGGCTCTCGGCCGCCGCCGCTAACGTGCGGATCGAGGTGGAGTTCAGCGACATCGCGCCGGAGCCGAAGGACCCCGCCAAGGATCCCTCCCCCAGCCCGGAGCCGTCCGAGGGGCCCTCGCCGTCGCCCTCACCCGCGTCGCCCAGCCCCGCGCCGTCGGTCCCAGCCGCCGAGGCGCCCGCCCCGGCGCGCAGCCCGCTCGGCTGGTACCTCCTGGCGGTGGCCGCGGTGGGCACCGTGGTCGTCGGCGCGGCGACGGCGCTGATCGTCCGGGGCAGGATCCGCAGCCGGGACGCCGACGAGGCTTCCGAGGGCCTCGACATGTTCGACGACGAGCCCGAGGCCCCTGTCGGACGGCGCGGCCTACCTCCTCAGGACGACTGACGCCGGTTCACCGCGACGAACGACGAGCAGCGGTCGCGCAGTTGGCCGAGCGAGCCGCCTGAGTAGGCGTCGGCGAGCAGGGTCGAGTCGACGCACACCGCCTGAGCGCCCGCCTTCAGCCACTCCCCCGCCGCGTAGGCGCCGACGCCGCCGAGCGCGACGACGCGCTCGATCAAGCCGAGTTCCTTCAGCCGGTGGGCGATCGCGTGGCCCGTCACGTCCGCCGGGTAGAGCAGCACCCTGCCGTCGGGCAGAGCGAGCGCGGCGCGCACCTCGGTGGGTGTCATGGCCGCGCCGTGCCACGGCAGCCCCGCCTCCCGGGCCGCGCCCGCGACCTCCGCGGTCGCGACGTCGGCGAGCACGAACCGGGCGCTGCGCCCCGCGGCAAGGCACACGCCGTC
>CAYVWO010000347.1:1818-2886 GCA_964455495.1 uncultured Tessaracoccus sp. | reverse complement strand
AGACCACCACCACCGAGCGCATCCTGTTCTACACCGGTAAGAACCACAAGATCGGTGAGACCCATGACGGCGCAGCCACCATGGACTGGATGGAGCAGGAGCAGGAGCGCGGCATCACGATCACGTCGGCCGCGACGACGTGCTTCTGGCACGACACCCTGATCAACATCATCGACACCCCGGGCCACGTCGACTTCACCGTCGAGGTGGAGCGTTCGCTCCGCGTCCTCGACGGTGCCGTCGCCGTGTTCGACGGCGTCGCCGGCGTGGAGCCGCAGTCGATGACCGTGTGGCGCCAGGCCACCAAGTACGGCGTCCCGCGCATCTGCTACGTCAACAAGCTCGACCGCACGGGCGCCTCGTTCGACCACGTCGTCAAGACGATCCGCGAGCGCCTCAACACCGACCCGGTGCTGCTGCAGCTCCCGATCGGCTCCGAGGGCGACTTCCTCGGCGTCGTCGACGTGGTGGAGATGCGCGCGCTGACCTGGCGCGGCGAGACCAAGATGGGCGAGGACTACGAGATCGAGGAGATCCCGGCCGACCTGCTCGAGGCCGCCAAGGAGGCGCACGCCACGCTCGTCGAGCGCGTCGCCGACGTCGATGACGAGATCATGGAGATGTACCTCGAGGGCGAGGAGCCCTCGGTGGCGCAGATCAAGGCCGCCCTCCGCAAGGGAGTCATCACCAACACGTTCACCGCGGTCGTCTGCGGCACCTCGTTCAAGAACAAGGGCGTCCAGCCCCTGCTCGACGCGGTCGTCGACTACCTGCCGTCTCCGCTCGACGTGCCCGCCATCGACGGCTTCAAGCCGGGCGACGAGTCGGTCCACCTGGAGCGCCAGCCCTCCGACTCGGAGCCGCTGTCGATCCTGGCGTTCAAGGTCGCGGCTGATCCGCACCTCGGCAAGCTGACCTTCGTGCGCCTCTACTCCGGCGTCCTGAACGCCGGCTCGCAGGTGCTGAACGCGACCAAGGGCCGCAAGGAGCGCATCGGCAAGATCTACCAGATGCACGCCAACAAGCGCGAGGAGATCCCCCAGATCGGCGCCGGCATGATCTGTGCGG
>CAYVWO010000347.1:0-1808 GCA_964455495.1 uncultured Tessaracoccus sp. | reverse complement strand
ATGGGCCTCAAGGACACCACCACCGGTGAGACCCTGTGCGACCCGAACAACCCGATCGTGCTCGAGTCGATGACCTTCCCGGCCCCCGTGATCGAGCAGGCCATCGAGCCGAAGACCAAGTCCGACCAGGAGAAGCTGGGCACCGCGATCCAGCGCCTGGCCGAGGAGGACCCGACCTTCCGCGTCCACACCGACGAGGAGACCGGCCAGACGATCATCGCAGGCATGGGCGAGCTCCACCTCGACGTCCTCATCGACCGCATGCGTCGCGAGTTCAAGGTCGAAGCGAACATCGGCAAGCCGCAGGTTGCGTACCGCGAGACCCTTCGCCGCAAGGTGGAGAAGGTCGAGTACACGCACAAGAAGCAGACCGGTGGTTCGGGCCAGTTCGGCCGCGTCATCATCGACCTGGAGCCGCAGGAGGCGGGCTCGGGCTACGAGTTCGTCAACGCCGTCACCGGTGGCCGCATCCCCCGCGAGTACATCCCCGCGGTGGACCAGGGAATCAAGGAGGCCATGCAGTTCGGCGTGCTCGCGGGCTACCCGGTCGAGGACATCAAGGTGACCCTGACCGACGGCGCGTACCACGACGTCGACTCCTCCGAGCTCGCGTTCAAGCTGGCCGGCGCGATGGCCTTCAAGGAGGCCGCCCGCAAGGCCGACCCCGCCATCCTGGAGCCGATGATGGCCGTCGAGGTGACCGGGCCCGAGGACTACCTCGGCACGGTGATCGGCGACCTGAACTCGCGTCGCGGGCACATCCAGTCGATGGATGAGCAGCACGGGAACAAGGTCGTCCGCGCCCTCGTGCCGCTGTCGGAGATGTTCGGCTACGTCGGCGACCTGCGGTCGAAGACCTCGGGTCAGTGGTCGTACTCGATGGAGTTCGACTCCTACGCCGAGACGCCGCGCAACATCATGGACGAGATCGTCGCCAAGGCGAAGGGCGAGTGACCCGCTAGGGCACCGCTCAACGACCGGCCGGGAGGGTGACCTCCCGGCCGGTTTTGACTGCCCATCGTAGATCGCTACGATTGGTCAGGTATGGCTCCGGGCGGTAAGCTCGGTCGCCGGACCCTCATTGAGGAAAGACCACACGCCGGGCAATCCCGCACGGCGAGATGCAAGAAGGAGCCCTCGTGGCAAAGGCCAAGTTTGAGCGGACTAAGCCGCACGTAAACATCGGCACCATCGGACACGTCGACCACGGCAAGACCACTCTCACCGCGGCGATCACGAAGGTGCTTCACGACCGCTACCCGCAGTGGAACGCTGTGTCGGCGTTCGATCAGATCGACAAGGCGCCCGAAGAGCGCCAGCGCGGCATCACCATCTCGATCGCGCACGTCGAGTACCAGACCGAGGCGCGTCACTACGCGCACGTTGACTGCCCCGGCCACGCCGACTACGTCAAGAACATGATCACCGGCGCCGCTCAGATGGACGGCGCGATCCTCGTGGTCGCCGCCACCGACGGCCCGATGGCGCAGACCCACGAGCACATCCTCCTGGCCCGCCAGGTTGGCGTGCCGGCCATCGTCGTCGCCCTCAACAAGTGCGACATGATCGACGAGGCTGACGCCGACCTGATCGAGCTCGTCGAGATGGAGCTCCGCGAGATCCTCTCCGCGCAGGAGTTCGACGGCGACAACCTGCCGATCATCCGCGTTGCCGCCTTCCCGGCGCTGAACGGCGACGCCAAGTGGGGCGACGCGATCATGGAGCTCATGAACGCTGTCGACGAGTACATCCCGCAGCCCGCGCGTGACACCGAGAAGCCGTTCCTGGTGCCCGTCGAGGACGTCTTC
>CAYVWO010000346.1:0-2905 GCA_964455495.1 uncultured Tessaracoccus sp. | reverse complement strand
CCGAGGACGTGCAGGCCGAGGTCTACGACTGGCCTGAGGAGTTCTTCGCCAAGAAGGTCTGGCACATCGACCGGCGCGTGCCGGACCGCGCCGCCCTCGCGCGCGCCGTCGAGGCAATCCGCGCCGCCAAGCGTCCCCTCATCATCTCGGGCGGCGGCACCATCTACTCCGCCGCCACCGAGGAGCTGCGCGCCTTCGCCACCGCCACCGGCATCCCGGTCGCCGATACGCAGGCCGGCAAGGGTGGCATCAACTGGGACCACGAGCGCGCCGTCGGCGGCGTGGGGTCCACCGGCGCAGGCTCCGCCAACGCGCTGGCCGTCGAGGCGGACCTGATCATCGGCATCGGCACCCGCTACTCGGACTTCACCACCGGCTCGCAGACCCAGTTCAGCAACCCCGAGGTCAAGTTCCTCAACATCAACGTTGGCTCCTTCGACGCCGCCAAGCAGGGCGCCCAGATGCTCGTGGCCGACGCCCGCGAGGCGCTCACCGCGCTCACCGAGGCCCTCGAGGGCTACCGCGTCGACGACGAGTACTCCCAGAAGATCGCCGACGAGCGCGCCGCCTGGGCCGAGGCCACGGATAAGTGCTACCACCTGGGCCACGGCCCCCTCCCGGCCCAGACCGAGGTGTTCGGCGCTCTCAACGAGATGATGCGCGACAACGACATCGTCATCAACGCCGCCGGCTCCATGCCTGGCGACCTGCAGGCCCTGTGGCGCGCCCGCACCCCGGGGCAGTACCACGTCGAATATGCCTTCTCGACGATGGGCTACGAGATCCCCGCGGCGCTCGGCTGCAAGATGGCGTCCCCGGAGTCCGAGGTGGTGGCCATCGTCGGCGACGGCACTTACCAGATGCTGCCCATGGAACTCGCCACCATCGTGCAGGAGCGCGCGAAGGTGATCTTCGTGCTGCTGCAGAACCACGGCTTCGCCTCCATCGGCGGGCTGTCGGAGTCGCGGGGATCTCAGCGGTTCGGCACCAAGTACCGGATGCGGTCGGCCGAGGGCGGCCGCAGCGACGAGCTGATCCCCGTCGACATCGCGGCCAACGCCCGCTCCTGGGGCATCGACGTCCTCGAGGTGGGCAGCATCGCGGAGTTCCGCTCCGGGGTGGACGCCTATATCCGCCACGGCGGTCGCATCCGACAAGGCCACGATGATCCACATCGAGACCGACCTCTACGGGCCCAACCCGCCCGGCACCAGCTGGTGGGACGTGCCCGTGACGGCCGCCTCCACGCTCGAGTCCACCCAGAAGGCCTACGAGGAGTACGCGGAGGCCGTCAAGGCCCAGCGTCGCTTCTTCTGATCCGCACTCCCGAGAGGAAACTGATATGTCCATCACCATGCCCCATTGGATCGACGGCGCTGAATACGTCGAAGAGGGCGCCGAGGTCCTGCTCATCGACAACCCCGCGACCGGCGAGGTCGTCGGCGGGGTCTCCGAGGCCAGCACCGAGCTGGTCGACCGCGCCATCGCGTCCGCCCGCGTCGCCCAGAAGGCTTGGGGACGGGCGTCGCTGGCCAAGCGCAGCCGCGTCATGTTCAACTTCCGCCAGCTGCTCATCGAGCGGCAGGACGAGTTGGCCGACACGATCGTGCGCGAGGGCGGCAAGACCCGCGGCGACGCGCTCGGCGAGATCGCGCGCGGCCTGGAGGTCGTGGAGTTCGCCTGCGGCATCCAGAACGCGCTGAAGGGAGAGCACACCATCGAGGCCGCCACCGGCGTCGACGTGCACACGATCCGCCAGCCCGTGGGCGTCGTCGGGGCCATCGTGCCGTTCAACTTCCCCATGATGGTGCCGATGTGGATGCACCCGATGGCTCTGGCCACCGGCAATGCGGTCATCCTCAAGCCCGCCACGCCGGTGCCGTCGGTGTCGCTGATGGTGGCCAAGCTGTACCAGGAGGCCGGCCTGCCCGACGGACTGTTCCAGGTGGTGTGCGGTGACAAGCAGGTGGTCTCCCACATGCTCAGCCACGACGGCATCGATGCCGTGTCCTTCGTCGGTTCGACGCCGGTGGCGAAGATCGTCGCGGCGAGCTGCGCGGCCTCCGGCAAGAGGTTCCAGGCCCTCGGCGGCGCGAACAACCACGCCATCGTGATGCCCGACGCCAACCTGGACTTCGCCGCCCAGCACATCGTCTCCGGTGCGTTCGGCGCTGCCGGCCAGCGCTGCATGGCGCTGCCCGTCGTCGTCGCGGTGGGCGAGGCCCACGACCCGCTGATCGAGAAGGTGAAGGAGCGGGCGCTCGGCCTGAAGGTGGGCCGCGGGTCCGACCCCCAGAACGAGCTCGGCCCGGTCATCTCGTCGAAGTCGCGGGAGCGGATCCTCTCCTGGATCAACGACGCGGAGGCCAAGGGCGCCAACGTGGTGCTCGACGGTCGCGGGTTCACGTCCTCGGTCGAGGGCACCGAGAACGGCAACTGGGTCGGCCCCACCATCGTCGACAATGTGCCGCTCGAGACCCAGCTCTACTGCGAGGAGGTCTTCGGGCCGGTACTCGTGGTGGTCAGGGCCGAGAGTTACGAGGAGGCCATCGAGATCGTCAACTCCGGCGCCTTCGGCAACGGGTCGGCGATCTTCACGGAGAACGGCCAGGTGGCGCGCCAGTTCCAGCTCGACGTCGACGCGGGCATGGTCGGCGTCAACGTGCCCATCCCGGTGCCCGTGGGCTACTACTCGTTCGGCGGCTGGAAGAACTCGCTGCTCGGCGATCACAGGATCCACGGCCAGGAGGGTGTCAACTTCTACACCCGCACCAAGGTGATCACGACGCGCTGGGCCGGGTCCGGCAGCCATGGCAAGATCGGCCTGGACTTCGTCGCCACCAAGTAATCCCTCTGCGGCCTCCTGCCGCACCCAACCATTGAGCACTCTCCGGGAGTCGATCCC
>CAYVWO010000345.1:0-2915 GCA_964455495.1 uncultured Tessaracoccus sp. | reverse complement strand
GAGGGGGTTTCCGCGGGGAAGCGCGTCGAGCTGCGCGCCATCGAGCCGCCGCCCACCATCCGCGACGCGATGGAGAAGGGCGCCCGGGCCGAGCGCGACAAGCGCGCCGCGATCCTGACGGCCGAGGGCCAGCGCCAGTCGCAGATCCTCGCCGCGGGCGGCGACCGGGAGGCCGCGATCCTGCGCGCCCAGGGCGACCGTGAGGCCCAGGTGCTGCGCGCCCAAGCGGACAGGCAGGCGCAGATGCTGCGCGCCGAGGGCGAGGCCCAGGCCATCTCGACGGTGTTCGGCGCCATCCACGCGGGCCAGCCCGACCAGGCGCTGATGGCCTACCAGTACATGCAGATGCTCCCGAAGCTGGCCCAGGGCGACGCCAACAAGGTCTGGATCGTGCCGAGCGAGCTGGGCGACGCGCTGAAGGGGCTCGGCCAGGTCGCCGACGCGCAGGGCGTGCGCGACTACGTGTCGCACGCCGTTGAGGGCTTCTCGGCCCCGCCCCGGGTCGACGTGCACGCCGAGATCGAGGAGCACACGAGGCAGGAGCGGGAGCGGTCGGAAAGGACGGTCGAGAAGGCCATCGCCGACGCCCGCGCGCTCGACGCGGCGCGACCCGGCCGGGCGCGCGGCCCGGTGCCCGCGATCTCGCCGACGGTCGCCGCCGAGCTAGGCCTCCAGGCGGACGAGCCGGGCGGCCAGGACGCCGCGGACGGCGTTGGCGACGGCGATGCGGTCCGCGGCCCGCAGTTCGTCGACGGTGAGCGCGCGCTCGACGACGGGCCCGCCGCCCAGCGCGCCGGGGTCGAGGAGTAGGGCGGCCCGCTGGACGCCGGGAAGGACGCCTAACCCGACCGGGGGCGTGACCCAGGCACCGTCGATCAGGGCGAGGACCGTGCTCCGCCCGCCCTCCAAGACGCGCCCGGCGTCGTCGTAGCCGATGGTGTCGAAGGCGCCGACGGCCTCTGCGGCGCGCCAGGCGTCGTCGAGGTGGGTGCGCCAGCTGGTCTTGTGCCGCGCCAGCGGGTTGTGCGGCCAGGGGGCGTCCGCGAGGAGGACAGCGACCGGGGTGCCGAGCGGGGTGAGCGCGGTCCTGACGACCTCGACGCGCCCGTCCGGGAAAAGCTCGACCCCGACGCGCCAGGACCCCTGCGGCGTACCGGCGACCGCGGCCGCGATCGCGCCGGCGGGCGTGGGGAACCCGAGCTCGGCGGCCGACGCCGACAGCCGCTGCTGGTGTAGCGCGGCGAGCGGGCACGCGCCGTCGACGACGCGCAGCGCCTCCTTCAGCCGGAGCGTGTCCGGGAGCCGGGTGAGGAAGCCCGCCTTCGCGCGGCACTCTGCCCATTCGGAGGCCGCGGTGCTGTCGGCGACGATGCCGGACCCGACGCCGAAGCGGCCGCGGCCGTCGTCGTCCAGTTCCAGCGTGCGGATGGCGACGCTGAGGCTGAGCCGCCACCCGAGCGGGCCGGGGGCGGGCTCGATGAGGCCCAAGCTGCCGGTGTAGATCCCGCGCGGCTCGACCTCGACGGCTCGGATCAGCCGCATGCTGGAGAGCTTCGGCGCGCCCGAGATCGAGCCGCAGGGGAAGGTGGCGTCGAGGAGCGCGCCGACGGTGGTGCCCGGCGTCAGCTCCGCGGTGACGGTGCTGGTCATCTGCCAGAGGTCGCCGACCCGTTCCACCTCGAACAGCCGCGGCACGTCGACGGTGCCGGGGACCGCGACGCGGCTGAGGTCGTTGCGCAGCAGGTCGACGATCATGAGGTTCTCCGCGCGGTCCTTCGGGCTGGAGGCGAGGTCCCGTGGGTCGGTGTCGGCGGGCGCGGTGCCCTTCATGGGGCGGGCGGTGACCGTCCCGCCGTCGACCTCGAGGAACAGCTCGGGGGAGAGGCTGAGCGTCCACGGCGCCGCGGGGCCGGGCAGGTGGGCGAGCACGCCGAAGGCCGCGGGCTGGCGCTCGCGCAGCGCGCGGTAGAGGGCCCTCGAGTCGCCGACGGCCCGGCCGCGGACGGCGTGGGTGTAGTTGACCTGGTAGGTGGTGCCGGCGGCGATGGCCTCCTGCAGGACCGCGACCCCCTCCGCGAATGTGCCCTCGTCCAGCGTCGGACGGGCGGCCGCGAGGAAGGCGCGGGCGTCGCAGGAGGGGGCGGGGGCCTCACGGCGCGCGGCGAACCAATAGAGGGCGCCGACGGCGTGGTCTCGGACGCCGAGGTGCGCCTCGCCGAGGTCGTAGGGCAGCCAGGCGAAGCAGTGGAGGCCCTCGGCCCAGCCGGTTGCCAGGGCGCCGTCGATCTCGGGGAGGGTGACCTCGTCGACGCGCCGGAGGCCCGTGAGGACGGTCGGCTCGGCGCGCGTCGCGTCGTCGAGCACCACGTACCAGTCCATGGCGGAAAGGCTAACGGCTGGGCCGGGCCGGGGCCCCACCCTCGTCCGGTGCGCGGAGGTCTACCCTTGTCAGGTGCTGATCGACGTGACTGACCCCGCGGACCCGCGGCTGGGCGACTTCACCCGCCTGCGCGACGCGCAGCTGCGCAGGGCCGAGGACCGGTTCATCGCCGAGGGGCTCAAGATCGTCGAGCGCGCCTTCGCCGCCGGCTGCCGGCCCCGCTCGCTCCTGCTGCAGCCCCGCTGGCTGCCGGGCGTCGAGCCGCTGCTCGCGCGGTGGCCGGGGGTGCCGGTCTTCGTGGCGACGGAGGCGCTGATCGAGCGGGTCACGGTCTTTGACCAGTTTCTGGGGCTGGAAGGCGGCAAGAAGTCCATCGCCATCACCGCCCGCCTGCAACCGCGCGACAAGACCCTGACCGACGCCGATATCGAGGCGGTATCGACCAAGATCGTCGAAAAGGTCAGCAAGGCCACGGGCGGGACGCTGCGCGGCTGAGCCCATCGCGGCATACGTCGCAAAAGGCGGCAGCGCTGAA
>CAYVWO010000344.1:472-2936 GCA_964455495.1 uncultured Tessaracoccus sp. | reverse complement strand
CGTGACAAGGCGAGGTTCGTAGTAGACGGGAACGGTGGCACCGTCGTTGACGGCCCTTGTCAGGTCGTAGACGTCGATGTAGTCGCCGAACACCTCGCGGGTGTTGCGGTCTGTGAAGCTGATCGGAGTGCCGGTGAACGCGATCAGGGTCGCGCCCGGGAGGGCGTCGGCGAGGTGGCGGGCGTAACCGTCGAGGTCGTCGTAGTGGCTGCGGTGCGCCTCGTCCACGATGACGACCACATTGCGTCGAGCCGTCAGCTCCGGATGCTCGGCGCCTGATTCGCGCTCGGCCTGGGTGCGGCTGAACTTCTGGAGCGTGGTGAACAGGATCCCGCCCGTGTTCTTCTCGGTGAGCGCTGCGCGGAGTCCCTCGCGCGTGTGGATCTGACGGGGTTCCTCTGGAAACAAGCGGGAGGCCACGAACGCGTCGAAGAGTTGGCCGTCAAGTTCGGTTCGATCGGTGACGACCAGCACCGTCGGGTTGCCCAATCGCGGATGACGCAGCAGCAGGTTGGTGTAGAACTCCATCTCCAGCGACTTGCCAGATCCCTGCGTGTGCCAGACGACGCCCGCCTTGCCGTCCGACTCGACGGCCTGGACCGTGCGGCCGACGGCCTTCGCGACCGCGAAGTACTGGTGCGGTTTCGCGGTGCGCATGGTGACACCGTCGTCGCCGTCGGCGAACGCGGTGAAGCTGCGCATCAACTGCAGAAACCGTTCGAGGTTGGCCACGCCGTCGAGCAACGTGTCAAGCGCCGGCGAACCATCAGCGAGGGGGAGGCCCTCGTCGTCGACATTCCAGGCTGCGTAATGGTTGAGCCCGGCGAACGGGTTGCCGTAGCGGGCGAGCACGCCGTCGCTGACGATGGTGACGACGCAAGCGCGGAACGCCATCGGGAACTCGCGCACGTAGGTGGCGAGTTGGGCATGCGCGGAGGCGATGGTCGCGGCCTCGCTGCCGCCTCGCTTCAGCTCGACGATGCCGACCGGGAGCCCGTTGCAGTAGAGGACGAGGTCGAAGCGACGACGCGCGTCGAGGTCGCGGACGGTGACCTGCCGCGCAGCGATCCACTCGTTGTTGGCGGGCTCCGGGTCGACAAGCCGCACGGTGGGGTTCTGCTCCGTACCGTCGGCCTCCGTCCATGTGACGCCGCGGTAGCCGTGGACCATGAACTGGTGCATCCGCAACGCCTCAGCGGCGGCGTCCTGCGAGGCGGGCGCGAGGATCTCGGTGACGGCCTGGTTGAGTTGGGTGGCCGGCACCTGCGGGTTGAGCCTCGCGACGGCCTCGCGAAAGTCGATGGCCAGGACGAGGTCCGCGGCCGATGCACGACGCTCGTTGAGGTCAGTCCCTTGCATCGGACGCCAGCCCAGCTCACCCAGGTAGTCGTGGGCGATAAGTTCCAGGTCTTCCTCGGTCATGGCCATAGTCTGCCCGTCGCGCGCGCCCCCGGTGCCGCGCCTCACGAGAACAGGGCTTATCGGCGGCTGCCCATCCGTCGTGACGGCTCCGCGATCTACGACCACGTCGCAGCGCGCTGGGTGAGGGGTTTGCTACCAAGACTGGCACCAAGCCCCACACCCACGGTTCGACGAGCTCCGATCAGTCGTCGAGTTCGTTCCGGCTGATCCTGCGGCGCTTGCCCAACTGGCGCAGGACGGCCCAGGGCTCGCGGGCGGCGCGCCCGTTGCGGCGGTCCTTGCCGGGTTTACAGACCCGGCAGCCCTTCCACTGACGATGAGGCGAGTGTGCCATTTTGACTCCATTCCGTGAACCAACCCCGCCACGGCGGGCGGGGTGGGTGTCGGAGAGTCGTGGCCATGACCCGATGCTACGCCCTCCTCACAGCCGTGGGCTCCAGCGGCTAAACCACCCGCAGGATTCGGCATGAGAACGGGCCTTATCGGGCGGCAACTCCAGCTCCTTCGACGCGGCCATGCACACTGACACCATGACCAGCACACATCTCCGAGGCATCAGCATCCGAGCTGAGCGCCCGGGCGGGGATGCGGACCTCGCGTCGTTCAAGCTGCCACCCGGCCGCGCCGTCTACCGCCCTGACGGCACACTCTCCTGCTGGGTCTCCGAGCTGGAGGCGCCCGGGCTCGACCGGCTGTGGACGGACGCAATGCTCCGATTCTCAGAGACCGGCCTTTGGCCGATTCGCGCGGAAGCGCAGGACGACTGGGAGTGGCACAGCCGCTGGGCACAGGCCCGGCGGTGGCCTGACGACGAGCCGCCCGTAACCTCGCCGCTGGACCGCTTCGACCACGACTTCGCAGAGGAGGAGGGGCTAACCCCGGAGGCTTATGCCCAGGACGTCGCTGAAGTCAGCTGGACACCTGATCTACAGCTCGCCGAAGCGACCAACACCAGCGCGTGGACAAGGGTCGACGTCGAGGTACCTGCCCATATCAACCGCGTCATCCTCTGCTCCGACGGCGTGTCCAACGTCGGCCAGAC
>CAYVWO010000344.1:0-462 GCA_964455495.1 uncultured Tessaracoccus sp. | reverse complement strand
CGCGTCATCCTGGTGCCAGTCGAGCGCCCGTGCGACGTCCCGCTCGCCCTCCATTGGGGTGTCCCCAACGACGACCTCTCCCCCTACGCGTTCGCGACCTGCCTGCGCTCCTGGGAGGAGCGCTTCGGCGCCGTCCTCACGTGGATGATCGCGATCTCGTGGGCCGAGATCGAGCTCACCGCGCCCCCAACTGACCAACCCAACGCGCGCCGCCTCGGCATCGAGCTGATGGTCTTCTCGGCGGACAGCTGGATGCAGGGCGGGCTCGGTGGAAACGCGCGCGGCGAGTTCGACGGACCGGAACGTCTCGGCCGGTCGACCTCCTGGAGCCTCTGGTGGGACTGACCATGTCGATCACGAAGGGAGATGGCGCGTAGACGACCATCTCAGATTGTGGTGTTGGACTCGAGCGCAACTATTGGGAAAATCCCAACGAGCCGCTAAAGTGGATTCATGAAGGCG